>DASSGC010000240.1:0-8035 GCA_035693765.1 Acidimicrobiales bacterium | reverse complement strand
CATCGGCGCGGTCGTCGGCGGGTTCGTCGCGATCGCCCGGTCGGTGCGCAACACCATCGCGCTCGACCTGGTCACGGGCACGCTGCTGTGGTCGCTCCCGCTGCTCCTCGTCATCATCGCCCCCTCCCCCGTCACGGTGTTCGCGATGGTCGCCGTCATGGGTTTCGGCCTGCCCCTCGTCGACGTCAACTACGCCACCCTGACGATGCGGCTCACCCCCGACGCGAGGCTCGGCCGGGTCTTCGGCGCGTTCGAGGGCACCTGCATCGGCACCATGGCCCTGGGGTCGGCGGTCACGCCGTTCCTCCTCGAGGAGCTCGGGGTGCGCGGCCTCCTCGCCCTCCTCGCCGCCGTCGTCGGGATCCCCGCGCTGGCGTGCATCCCGCGGGCGCGTCGCCTCGACGCCACGCTGAGGCCACCGGCCGGCACCGACCTGCTGGCGGGCATCGCGATGTTCGCCCCGCTCGCCCCCGCCTCACTGGAGTTCCTCGCGCGCCGGCTCGTGACGGCATCCGCACCGGCCGGCACGGCGATCGTCCGCGAGGGCGAGCCGTCGGACCGCTTCTACGTGATCGTGGGCGGCCGGGTCGAGGTCACCCAGGGCGACCGGCGGCTGCGCATCGAGGGGCCGGGCGAGTTCTTCGGCGAGATCGGGCTGCTGCGCGACGTGCCCCGCACGGCGACGGTCACCGCGCTCGACGACGTCGAGACGCTCAGCCTGACCCGCGAGGACTTCCTCGGCGCGGTCCACGGCACCGACGCGTCGATGGCCGCGGCCTACGACATCGTGACCAGCCGCCTGGGCTGAGCCGGGCGGCGGGCCGCGTCGTCATTTCGGGCCGCGTCGTCATTTCGGGCCGCGTAGTCATTTCGGACTATGGACAGCGCGCTCACCGCACCGGGATCGTGACCGGGGTCAGGGCGCCGGCCCTGCGATGGAGGGACCCCGCATGGGAGTCGAGGCAGAACCGGACGTCGCTCCACCCCGGGGGGTCCGTGGCGCTCTCGCCGAGACCTGGGCCTCCCTCCGCTCCGTCTTCGTCAACCCGGCCCTGCGCAGGATCGAGCTGGCCCTGGGTGCGTCGATGATCGGTGACTGGGCCTTCGCGACAGCGGTCACGGTCTATGCGTACAACGCCGGTGGGGCGAAGCTGGTCGGGGTCTGGTTCGCCGTGCGGCTGATCCTCATGGCGATCGTGGCGCCGTTGGCCTCCTCGCTCGCCGACCGACTCCCTCGCAAGATGGTCCTCATCACCTCCGACATCGCGCGCGCGGTGCTCATCGCCCTTGCCGCAGTGTTGGTGGTCATCGATGCGCCGACCCTGTCCGTCATCGTGATCTCGACGCTCACCGGCCTGATCGGGTGCATCTTCCGGCCGACGCAGATGGCGTGGATGCCGTCCCTCACGACCAAGCCCGAGGAGCTCACCGCCGCGAACGGCGCCTCGAGCACCATCGAGAGCCTCGCCTTCTTCGTCGGTCCGGCCATCGGCGCGACGCTCGTCGCCACGACCAGCATCGAGACCGTGTTCGTGCTCAACGCCGTGACCTTCCTGGTGTCCGCGGTCCTGGTGTCCGGCATCACGCCGGTGGTTCGAGACACGCCACCCGCCGAGACGGACGCGGGGGACGACGCACCCGCCGAGCCGGGCGGCGCACTCCGCGAGATGGCCGGGGGCTTCCGCGAGATCGCGCACAACCGCGACCTCTTCCTCGTCGGCAGCCTGCTCTGCGCGCAGACCATCGTTGCCGGCGCCACCATCGTCCTGGGCGTGACCTGGGCCGTCGAGATCCTCGAGCGGGGGCCGGAGGCCGTCGGCATCATCGACTCCGCCTTCGGGGTCGGCGCCATCGTCGGCGGGTTCTACGCCATCGCCCGCGCCAGCAAGAACCGCCTCGCCGCCGACATGGCATTCGGCACGGCCCTGTGGTCCCTGCCGCTGCTGATCATCGTGGTCTGGCCCTCCCCCGTCACCGTCTTCGCAGCGGTCGTCCTCATGGGCTTCGGGAACCCGCTCGTCGACGTCAACTTCGCGACGATCACCCAGCGCATCGTTCCGGATGCCGTGCTGGGCCGCGTATTCGGCGCCTTCGAGGGCGCCTTCATCTCGACGATGGCCCTGGGATCACTCGTCACACCGTTCCTCCTCGAGCAGCTCGGGATGCGGTGGACCCTCACGATCCTCGCCGTCGTGGTGGGCGCTCCGGCGTTGATCTTCCTGCCACGCTGCCTGCGTCTCGACGAGATCCTGCGCCCGCCGGAGGGTACCGACCTCCTGCGCCGCATCCCCATCTTCGCCCCGATGCCGCAGTCGGCGATCGAGGCGCTGGCCCGTCGCCTGGTCCACGAGAGCACCCCCGCAGGCTCGCCGATCCTCAGCGAGGGCGAGAGCTCCGACCGGTTCCTCGTCATCCAGAGCGGTCGGGTCGAGGTGACCCAGGACGGTCGCCACATCCGCTTCGAGGGGCCCGGCGAGTTCTTCGGCGAGATCGGCCTCCTGCGCGACGTGCCCCGAACCGCCACCGTGTCCGCCGTCGAGGACACCGAGCTGCTGAGCCTGGCCCGCGAGCCGTTCCTCGAGGCGGTCCGGGGCACCGACGAGGCGCTCACGGCAGCGGACGACATCGTCACGCGGCGACTGGGCTGAGGATGCCGGCCCCGGTCCGTCACCGAGGGGCGAGATGATGGCCTGCCCGTCCTGCGGTGCAAGCGACCAGCCGCCGGGTGCCCGCTTCTGCCACCGTTGCGGCTCGGCGCTGGCGTCCACGTGCGCGCAGTGTTCCACGACGCTCGCCCCCGGCGCCCGGTTCTGCAGCCAGTGCGGCGCTCCCGCTGTCGCCGGAGTCGCGAGACCCGCCGCGGCGCGCGGAGCGGTCACGGACGGCACGGCATCCAGCACGTCGTACGCAGCCGTCGCCGAGCGGCGGGTGACGAGCGTGTTGTTCTGCGACCTCGTCGGGTTCACGACGCTGTCGGAGGCACGCGACCACGAGGAGACCCGCGAGCTTCTCACGAGGTACTTCGACGACGCCCGGCGGATCATCGGCCGGTACGGGGGAACGGTCGAGAAGTTCATCGGGGATGCCGTGATGGCCGTGTGGGGGGTGCCCACGGCCCACGAGGACGACGCCGAGCGCGCCGTGCGGGCCGGGTTGGAGCTCGTCACCCGGGTCGCGGACACGGGCGAGGACGTCGGCGTCCACGGGCTCGCCGCGCGCGTCGGTGTGGTCACGGGTGAGGTGGCGGTCACCGTGGGGGCCGAGCAACAGGGGATGGTGGCCGGGGATGCCGTCAACACGGCATCGCGGGTGCAGTCCGTCGCAGGCCCCGGACAGGTCTGGGTCGACGAGACCACGCGGCTGCTGAGCTCGGGTGCCATCACGTACGCCGATGCCGGCAGCCACCGGCTCAAGGGCAAGGCCGACCCGATGCCCCTGTGGAGCGCCCGCGCCGTCGTCGCCGCCCGCGGTGGCGCCCAGCGGGCCGACGGGTTGGAGGCCACGCTCATCGGGAGGGAGCGCGAGCTGCGGCTGGTCAAGGAGCTCTTCCATGACGCCGAGGCGAGGCGCCGGCCCGCCCTGCTTCTGGTCGACGGCGAGGCCGGGGTCGGCAAGACCCGCCTGTCGTGGGAGCTGGAGAAGTACATCGACGGGCTCGGCACGCCGGTCCGCTGGCACAGCGGACGTTGCCTCTCCTATGGGGAGGGTGTCGCCTTCTGGGCCATCGCCGAGGCGGTCCGCGGTCGGCTCGCCGCTGCGGGAGAGGACCCCGACGCCGACCTGGCGGTGATGCTGGACGCCGCCTTCGCGAGGTACGGCATCGCCACCGACGAGCGTGAGTGGATGCGGCCCCGCCTCGAGGTGCTGCTGGGCATCGCCGCGCACCGCTTCCCCAAGGAGGACCTCTTCTCGGCCTGGACGACGTTCTTCGAGCGCATCGGGGAGGGCCGGCATCCCGTCGTGCTCATCATCGACGACGCGCAGTACGCGGACGACGGCCTGCTCGAGTTCGTCGAGCACCTCATGACCTGGTCGTCGTTCCCGTTGTTCGTGCTCATGATGACCCGGCCGGGCCTGCTCGAACGCCGGGTCTCCCTTGCGACGCACCGGAACTCGACGGTCATCCACCTGCCCGGTCTGGATGCCGCCAGCATGGCTCGCCTTCTCGACGGCCTGGTCTCGGGGCTCCCTGAGCACACCCGCGACGACCTCGTCACCCGGGCCGAAGGAATCCCCCTGTATGCCGTGGAGACGGTGCGCTCGTTGATCGACCGCGACCTGGTCGTCCCGCGCGGCGGGGTCTACGTCCTTGCCACCACGGACCCGCTCGACCTGGCGAGCATCGGGGCGCCGGCGTCGCTGCAGGCCCTGCTCGCCGCACGGCTCGACACCCTCACCCCGGACCAGCGTCGCGTCGTGAGCGTCGCGTCGGTGCTCGGTACCACCTTGAGCCGTGACCGCATCGCCGGGCTGTGCCCGGAAGTCGCCGACATCGACAGCGTGCTCAACGAGCTCGTGCACCTGCAGATCCTGGCTCACCAGTCGAGCCGGCTCAGCTCGGAGTTCGGGCGCTACTCGTTCGGGCAGTCGATGTTCCGGTCCGTCGCCTACGCGACGCTCTCGCTGCGCGAGCGCAAGAAGATCCACCTCGCCATCGTCGACTCCTACGGCCCCGAGGCCGACCTCTCCCCCGACCACGCCGCCGTGCTCGCCCAGCACCTGCTCGACGCCATCGAGGCGGTCCCCGGCGACGACGAGGTGGACACCCTGCGCTCCCGCGCCATCGGCCTCCTGACCCGCGCGGCGACCCGGGCCCGTGCCCTCGGACTGTCGGACGAGGCGGTCGAGCACCTGCGGGTCGCCCTGGGGCACGAGGACCATCCGCTGGCCGTGGCGAACCTCGAGGCGAGGCTGGCCGCGGCCCTCACCGACGTCGGCGGCTATGCGGAGGCAGCGACGGCCGCCCAGCACGCCACCGAGGTGCTCGACGCCGCGGGGGACGAGCTCGCGGCGGGCCTGGCAGCAGCCACGTGGTCCACGGCGCTCTCCTTCTCCGGCCGGCGAGGGGAGGGGAAGCGGGTGGCCCGCCCGCGGTGGGACCGGCTGCACGCAGACCCGAACGCCACCAGCACGGCCCTTGCGCTGTCCCAGGCGCTCATCAACACCGACCGCTCCCTGGGGGGCGATCCCGACATGGTGCAGGTGCTCGACATCCGGGCTCGCCTTGCGGAGAAGGCGGGAGACGTCGAGACCCTGGCCGACACGTTCGCGTGGATGGGCATCCGCCACCTGTTCAGCGGCGCCACGACCCTGGGCCTCACCCTGCTCCATGCCACGGCCGCCCTGGGGCGTGAGCACCAGCTGCCCGTACCCCTCACCCGCGCGCTGGTGAACCTCACCGCGAACGCGATCACCAACGACGCGCAGGAGGCGGTGCAGCTGGGCCAGGAGGCCCGGACGGTGGCCCAGCGAGCAGGGGTGCGCCGATGGGTGTCGATCGCGGCGCTCAACCTCGGTGTGGCGCAGTTCGTGCGCGGTGAGTGGGACGGCGTGGAGCAGCTCATCATCTCCGACGTGCCCTGGGAGGTCGGGATGGACACCATGGCCATCTCAGCCATCGACACCATGCTCGCCCTCGCGCGGGGGACGGAGCGGCGGTTGCACGCTGGCGACCCACCCGACGTCGAGGTCCAGCCCGGCACCGACCGGGCGTGGGCCCTGTTCGACGACGCGTTGCGGGCGGCCCAGGCCGGCGAGGGCGCCGCGGCTCTGGGGCTCGCCGTGGCCGCCGTGAAGGAGTACGACGAGATCTTCGACGACTTCCTGCACATGTGGGGTCTTGCGATGGAGCTCGCCCTGGCCTGTGGCGACCGGCAGATCGAGGCCGAGCTCCTCGACCTCGTCGACGGCACGCCGGTCGTGCCGCCCCTGGGCCTGCGGGCCCACCGCGCGAGGTTCGGCGCGCTGCTCGCGATGCGTGACGCGGTCGTCGGGGCCGACGAGACCGAGTCGCTGCTGCGCCGCGCGGTCGACCTCTACACGCAGTGGGGCGCCCTGGCCTACCGCGCCCGCGCCCTGGGCGAGCTGGGTGGGTTCCTCATGCGCCAAGGACGATCGGACGAGGCCCAACCTCTGCTCGACGAGGCGCGCCAGTTCCTCACATCCGTGGGCGCAAGGGCGTGGTTCGACGAGCTCGAGCTGTCGGTCGTCGCCGCCGGCTGAACACCCGAGGGACGCCTCGTCAGGCGATGTTGCCGGCGCCGGGGTGTACGTCGCGAGCGGTCGCCGTCCTCGAGGTCCACCCACACGTTCGCCCCGACCGCCGGCATCACCAGCAGCGCGACGGGCACCGACACCATCAGCCGGCCGCGACCCGGGGGCGTCCTCCCCGTCAGGCGACGCGGCCCTTCGGGGCGGTCCGGGCGGTCGTCGCGGGGTCGCGCACGACGACGTCACCGAGCGCGTCGTCGATGCGGGCCAGGAGCTCGGGCTCGAGCGTCACCCCCGCGGCCTTGACGTTCTCGGCGACCTGCTCGGGTCGCGACGCCCCGACCAGCGCCGCCGCGACGTTGTCGTTCTGGAGCACCCAGGCGACGGCGAGCTGGGCCATCGTCAGGCCCGCGTCGTCGGCGACCGGCTTGAGCGCCTGCACGCGGGTGAGCACGTCGTCGTTCATGAAGCGCTTGATCATGTCGGCGCCGCCCTTGTCGTCGGCGGCGCGCGAACCCTCCGGCGGCTGCTGACCGGGCACGTACTTCCCGGTGAGCACGCCCTGCGCGATCGGGCTCCAGACGATCTGGCTGATGCCGAGCTCCTCGCACGCGGGCACGACCTCGCCCTCGATGACCCGCCACAGCATGGAGTACTGCGGCTGGCTCGAGATGAGCTGGACGCCGAGGTCCGCGGCGAGCGCGTGGCCGGCGCGGATCTGCTCGGCGGTCCACTCGCTGACGCCGATGTAGAGGGCCTTGCCCTGGCGCACGATGTCGGCGAACGCCTGCATCGTCTCCTCGAGCGGCGTCTCGGTGTCGTAGCGGTGAGCCTGGTAGAGGTCGACGTAGTCGGTCTGGAGGCGGGTCAGCGAGCCGTTGATCGACTCCATGATGTGCTTGCGGGACAGGCCGGTGTCGTTCTTGCCCCCCGGGCCTGTGGGCCAGTAGACCTTGGTGAAGATCTCCAGGCTCTCGCGCCGCACGCCCTTGAGCGCCTCGCCGAGCACGGTCTCCGCCTTGGTGTTGGCGTAGACGTCGGCGGTGTCGAAGGTGCTGATGCCCTCGTCGAGGGCCGCGCGCACGCACTGCGCCGCGATGTCGTTCTCGACCTGGGAGCCGTGGGTGAGCCAGTTGCCGTAGGTGATCTCGGAGATCTTGAGTCCGCTGTTGCCGAGGTATCGGAATTCCATTCCTCCACCGTATGCCGGTGACCCGACACGGCGGTCACCGCACCCCGCGTCAGACGTGGGGGCGCGGAGGCTCGTCCTGCTTGGGGGCACGCCGACGCTGGAGCCAGTCCCACAGCAACGTCACCACGGCGGCGCCGAAGATCGAGCCGATGATCCCGCTCGGCCGCAGCTCGAGCCCGTCTCCGGCCACGAAGCTGAAGAAGAGCCCACCGACGAAGGACCCGATGATGCCGGTGGCGAAGGCCAGCGGCCAGTTGATGCCCGTGCCGCGCTGGAGGACCAGCTGGGCGCCGGCACCGGCGATCATGCCGAGGAGGATGATTCCGATGATGAGCATGCTCGCAGCGTAGAGGAGCGGACGTGCGCGGAGAAGGGACCCGAGGGCGGTCGCCCGGTGCGGCCGCCGAGGTCCGGCAGGCGGGTCGGGCGCTCAGGCCCGGGTGCGCTGGCGGGCCGCGAGGCGGGCCGCCATCCACAGCGGCAGGGCCGCGGCGACACCGGTGAGGACGAGCAACGTCACTGAGAGCGCGCTGGCGTACCCGAGCTCGCCGTACTCGAACGCCCGGCGGTAGACGACGAGGGGCGCCGTCAGGGTCGCGTCGGCCGGCCCGCCACCGGTGACGAGCAGCGCCG
>DASSGC010000239.1:0-2500 GCA_035693765.1 Acidimicrobiales bacterium | reverse complement strand
TGGCGACCGGCCGCGTCGGCGAGGGCTGGCTGCTGGAGACGCGCCGCTGGACGCTGTTCGCCTGGGGCTTCCTCACGCTCGGCATCGTGCTCGGCGCCTGGTGGAGCTACGAGGTCCTCAACTGGGGCGGCTACTGGGGTTGGGACCCCGTGGAGAACGCCTCGCTGCTCCCCTGGCTGACCGGCACCGCGTACCTGCACTCGGTGATGGTGCAGGAACGGCGGGGCATGCTCCGGGTCTGGAACCTGTCGCTGCTGTGCGCCACGTTCAGCCTCACCATCCTGGCCACGTTCCTCACCCGCTCGGGGATCATCGCCTCGGTCCACGCGTTCACCGAGGGGTCGATCGGGGTGTGGCTGCTCGGCTTCTTCGGGCTCACGGTGGCGGTGACGCTCGGCCTCATCGGCTGGCGCGGCGACCGCCTGCGGGCCCCGGGCCGCATCGACTCGCCGCTGTCGCGGGAGGGCGGCTTCCTGGCCAACAACGTCATCCTGGCGGCGTTCGCGTTCGTCGTGCTGTTCGGGACCGTGTACCCGCTGCTGGTCGAGGCGCTCAACGGTGATCAGCTCTCCATCGGCAGCCCCTACTTCGACCGGATGGCGGTGCCCTTCGGGCTGACGCTGCTGTTCCTCATGGCGGTGGCCCCGGTGCTGCCCTGGCGCAAGGCGTCGGGCGAGCTGCTGTCGCAGCGCCTGTTCTGGCCGGCGTGGGCCGGCACGGCGGCGGTCGTGGTCGCCGTCCTCCTCGGGGCCCGGGGCCTGGCCCCGCTCGTGGCGTTCGGCCTCGGCGGGTTCGCCGCCGGTGCCGCCACCCGGCAGGTGGTGCTCGCCACCCGGCGCCAGGGGTGGCGGGGGCTGGTGGGCCGGACCAACGGCGGCATGGTCGTCCACGTCGGAGTCGTGCTCATCGCCGTGGCCCTGGCCGCCTCGGGCAGCTACGACACCGAGCGCGAGGTCACCCTGGAGCGGGGCGACACCGTGTCGGTCGCCGGCCACGAGATCGGCTACCTCGGCGGCCGGACCGTCGACCAGGAGAACAAGACCTCGGTGCGGGCCCGCATCAGCGTCGACGGCGAGGTGCACGAGCCCGCGCTCAACCAGTTCAAGGGCAGCGAGCAGTCGGTGGGGACGCCGTCGGTGGCGACCTCGCCGATCGAGGACGTCTACCTGGCCCTGCTGCGGGCCCCGGCGGGCGACGCGGGCGAGACGGTCGCCCTGCGGATCGTGGTGCAGCCCCTGGTGATGTGGCTGTGGATCGGCGGCCTGGTCATGGCCCTGGGTACGCTGCTCGCCGCCTTCCCGGGCCGGCGCCGCAACCCGATCGACCCCGTGTCGGCCCCCCTGCCCGGCGACGCCGCCCGCCCGGCGACGCGGCCCGGCGACGGCCGGGGCGCGGGCGACGGCACGGGCGACGGCGGCGAGCGTGCCGCCCCCGAGGTGCCGACCCCCGGCGAGGGCGAGCCCGCGCCGGTGGAGGTGGGCTCGTGACCGACACCGTCGGCACCCCGCCCGGCGGCGTGCCGCCCGACGAGACGCCCCCCGCCGGTGCGGGCGGCGCGAACACCGGCACGGACACCGGCGCCGTCGAGGGCGACGACCTGCCCCGCCGGTCGCGCACCGGGAAGATCGTCTCGGCCGTGGTGGCGGTCCTGCTGCTGGGCTTCGTGGCCGTGCTCGCCACCCGCGAGCCGGCCAGCGAGCGGCGGGCCGACAGCCCGCTGGTGGGCAGGACGGTCCCCGCGCTGGCCGGCCCGACCATCGACGGCGGCAGCTTCGACATCGACGACCACGCCGGTCGCTGGGTGGTGGTCAACTTCTTCGCCACCTGGTGCCAGCCCTGCCGCCAGGAGCACCCCCAGCTCAAGGCGTTCGACGAGGAGCACCGCACCCTCGGCGACGTGGCCGTCGTCAGCGTCCCCTACCGCGACGCCGACGAGAACATCCGCGAGTACTTCGCCGACAACGGCGGCGACTGGCCGGTGCTGGTGAACGACGACGGCCGGGCGGCCGTCGACTTCGGCGTGGTCAAGGTGCCGGAGACCTACCTGGTCGACCCGACCGGGCAGGTGGTGGCCAAGTTCGTCGGCGGGGTCACCCAGGCCGGCATGGACGACGTGATCCTGGACTACGAGCGGGGCGCGGACGCGGCGGCCGGGAGCGGGACGTGAGCCGCCTCGCCCGCCGTCGGCGCCTGCTCGGCTGGGTGGCCATGGCGGCCGTGGCGGCGGCGGCCCTGGTCGTCGGGGTGGTCGACCGCAGCGGCCCCACCTCGGCCGAGGACCGGGCCCGCAACCTGGCCGAGACCGTGGCCTGCCCGGTGTGCGACGGCCAGTCGGTGGCCGAGTCCGACGCCGAGGCGGCCAAGGGCATCCGCACCCGCATCGCCGACTGGATCGACCAGGGCCTGTCCGACGACCAGATCCGCGACGAGCTGGCCGACGCCTACGGCGAGCGGGTGCTGCTCACGCCGGGCCGGTCGGGCGTTTCCAGCCTGGTGTGGG
>DASSGC010000238.1:0-3078 GCA_035693765.1 Acidimicrobiales bacterium | reverse complement strand
CTTGCCGAACGGCGCCCTGGTCTTGGCGTACTCGATGGCCTGGTCGAGGCAGTACTCGGCCGCGCCGAGCGACGACGCCGCCTGGCGGATCCGGTTCTCGTTGAAGAACAGCTGGACGACGCCGAGCCCCCTGCCCTCGCCGCCGAAGACGGCGTCGTCGCCGACCCGCACGCCGTCGAGGCGGATGTGGGCGTGGTCGGTGGGCATGTTGAACGTCCACAGGAACTCGAGGATCTCGAAGCCGGGACTGGTCGCGGGGACGAGGAAGCACGTGATGCCGTCGCCGTCGCCGGGGTTGCCGGAGGTGCGGGCGAAGATCAGGTCGTGGGACGCCTTGTGGATGCCGGTGTTCCACGTCTTCTCGCCGTTGATGACCCACTCGTCGCCGTCCCGGACGGCGGTGGTCTCCAGGTGGGTGGCGTCGGAGCCGTGGTCGGGCTCGGTGATGCCGAAGGCGAAGCCGCGGCGCCCGGCGGCCAGGTCGTCGACCCAGTCGGCCTTCTGCTCGTCGGTGCCGTGGTGGAGCATGAGGAGCAGGCCCACGTTGTTGCCGACGATCGACGACTCGTTCTGCAGGTCGTTGTGGAGACCGAGGCCCTTGCGGGCGAGGTGCTCGCGGATCACGGCCATGCCGAGGTTGGTGCCGTCGCGGCCGCCGTACTCCTTGGGGAAGGCGTAGCGGTAGTGGCCGGCGGCGTCGGCTCGGCGGCGCATCTCGGCCAGCAGCGCCTCCCAGTCCTCGGATGGCAGGCCGCCCCGGTCCCAGTCGGTGCGGGCGTCCTCGCGGCGGTGGTCGAAGAAGCGGATGTTGTCGTCCTGCTGCTCCAGCGGCGTGATCTCGGCGTCGATGAAGGCGTCGAGCTCGTCGAGGTAGGCGGTGAGGTCGGGGGGAAGGTCGAAGTCCACGGCTGCCTTTCGGTCGCTCAGCGGCCGGCGAAGCGCGGCTCGCGCCGTTCCAGGAAGGCGGCGACGCCCTCCTTGTGGTCGTCGGTGCGGAACAGCTCGGCCAGGCTGGCGCTCACCCAGCGGCCGAGGTCGTCCCAGTCGGGGTCGAGGGCGCGGCGCAGCCCCGCCTTCAGCCGCTGCACGGCGAGCGGCGGGTTGGCGGCGATCTCGCCGGCGAGCGCCAGGGCGGCCGGGAGCAGGTCGTCGTGGGGCACGACCCGCGACACGAGACCCAGCCGGAGGGCCTCGGCCGCATCGACGACCCGGCCGGTGAACAGCAGCTCGGCGGCGGCCTCCCGCCCGACGAGCTGGGCCAGGCGGCCGAGCCCGGCCACGTCGGAGCACAGACCCCGCTTCACGAACAGCTCGCCGAAGCGGGCCCGGTCGGAGGCCACCCGGATGTCGGCCATCAGCGCCAGCTCCATGCCCCAGCCGACGGCGGCACCGTTGACGGCGGCGATCACGGGCACGTCGGTGGCGAGCAGCGCACCCGCCGCCGGGGTGAGCCGCGGCGTGCGGGCCAGCCCGGCCGCCAGCGCGTCGCCCGCCGCCGCCATGACCTGCCTGACGTCGTCGCCGGAGCAGAAGGCGGGGTCGGCGCCGGTGATGACCAGGCAGCGGGCCCGGGTGGTGGCGACGGCGTCGGTGAGCTCGGCGTAGGTGGTGTGGGTGAGGGCGTTGCGCGCCGCCGGGCGGTCGAGCGTGACGATGCCGACGTGGCCGTCGACGGCGTACCGGATGTCGGTGTATCCGCCCGTGTCGGCCATGGCGTCCCCTCGCTGTACCGTCGGCTGGGTAACTTAGCGTTCGTTCGGTAAGTAACGTATCCCAGCGTGACGACCGCCGGCACCCCCGCCCAGCGCCACCGCCCGGGCAAGCCCGCCATCCTGCGGGCCGCGGTCGAGGTCATGGGCGAGGACGGCTACGAGGGCGCGTCGATCCGCGACATCGCCGCCCGGGCCGGGGTCAGCGTGGCGGCGCTCTACTACCACTTCCCGTCCAAGCTCGACATGCTGCGGGAGTTCCTCGACGAGGCCCACGACGTGACGCTGGCCCGCCTCGACCGCCGCCTCGCCGCCGCCGACCCGTCGCCCCCGGCGCAGCTCGACGAGGCCGTGGCCACCCTGATCGCGACGCACCTGCACGACGAGTTCGCCCGGCTGGCGTCCAACGTGGCGTGGCGGGAGCACACCCGCCTGCACGGCGCCGAGCGGGCCGCCGTCGACGCCAAGCGCCGGCAGCTCCACCAGCGGGTCGAGGCCATCGTGGCGGCGGGCGTGGCGTCCGGCGACTTCGCCGTCGCCGCCGACCCGCACGAGGTGGCGCGGGCCATCCTCATCCTCACGTCGTCGCTGGTCGAGCCGTACGCCGAGATGGGCCGCACGATGCCCGACGTCATCGCCCTGTACCAGGGCTTCGCCCGGAACATCGTGGCCTGCATCGACGGGACACCGGGCTAGCGTCGTAGCGCGCCCTCGTAGCTCAGGTGGATAGAGCGACCGCCTCCTAAGCGGTAGGCCACAGGTTCGAGTCCTGTCGAGGGCACGTAAACGTGCTGGTAGACGTGGGAACGAGCGGCCTGATGACGACCGGGCGCCGAGCGGTCAGGACCCAATAGACCGCCGATAGACAGCTCGCCGAGGCTCGACTGGTGTCGCTGCTACGCCAGCCTGGCCAAGACGCCCGCGGGCTCTGCGTCGGGCAGCTCGCCACCGCCAGGCGTATGGACTCCTACGTGGCAGAGTTCCAGGCCGCCGGTGGCTCCTTCGTGATGCTCGCCAAGGGGAGCCGCAGCCGGCAGGTCACCGAGGCGTGCGCGGCGCACGGCGGCTTCTGCCTCGGCTCGATCGGGGGCCCGGCGGCTCGCCTCGCCCAGGACTGCATCCGCCACGTCGAGGTGCTCGAGTATCCCGAGCTCGGGATGGAGGCGGTCTGGAAGATCGACGTGGAGACTTCCCCGCGTTTATCGTCATCGACGACAGGGGCAACGACTTCTTCGGGCTCGTGAGCACCTCGGTCGGCCTGGGCTGACCCGTGGGGCGGAGCGGCCGAGCGGCCACTACCATCGCCGCGTGCGGCGGACGACCCGCTGGCCTCTCGTGGGCCGGCTCGAGGAGCTCGAGCTCCTCGCCG
>DASSGC010000237.1:0-2487 GCA_035693765.1 Acidimicrobiales bacterium | reverse complement strand
ACGGTCGACACATCCGTCAACAGCGTGTGAACCGTCCTCCAACACCTGGTCGGCCGCGAGGCCTTCCCTCGGCGCGAAGAGGCCGTGTTCGCAGGGTCGCAACTATCCTGAGGTCCGTGACCACACCGCCGCACACCGTCCGCACCGTGGCCGAAGTGATGAGCTCACCGGTCGTGACCGCACTGCCCGACGAGACGGTGGCCGCCGCCGCCGCCCGCATGAGCGAGCGGGGGGTGGGGTCGGTCATCGTGGTCGACGGCAACCGGCCGATCGGCATCCTGACCGAGCGCGACGTCGTCCGCCTGGCCGCCGCCGGGCCGGCGTCGGCCGCCACCAAGGTCGTCGAGTGGATGACGGCCGAGCCCGACTGCATCGCGCCGGGCCTCTCGGTGCAGGAGGCGTTCGCCTCGCTGTCCGAGCACGGCTACCGGCACATCCCGGTCGTCGAGGGCGACGACCTCGTCGGCATCGTCTCGTTGCGCGATCTCATGCGGGTGGCCCAGATCCAGCCGGTCGTCCACCCCGGCCAGATCGAGGCACCCCCCGGGCTCGAGGGCGTCATCGTGGCCGAGACCCAGGTCGGGGACGTACGCGGCCTCGAGGGCTTCTACCACTACCGCCAGTACTCGGCGGTCGAGCTGGCCGCCAGGCGTTCGCTGGAGGATGTCTGGCACCTGCTGTTCGAGGGGCACCTGCCGAGCGCCGAGGAGAGCCGGGCGTTCGCGGCCGAGGTGCGGGCGCGGCGGCGGCCGCCCGAGGACGTGTGGCGCCTGCTGCCCGACGTCGCCGCCGCCGGCGGGCCGCTGATGGACCAGCTCCGCACCGCGGTGTCGCTCATCGGGCACAGCCAGGGCTTCAGGCCGTGGCTCGACATCCCGGCCGGCGAGCTGCGGGCCAACGCCATCCAGGTGTGCGCCGCGGTCCCGACGCTGATCATGGCCCTGCACCGCGTGGGCCGGGGTGAGTCGCCCGTCGATCCCGACCCCGACCTCGGCTACGGGGCCGACTACCTGTGGATGCTCACCGGCGAGCGCCCCGACGCCGCCCGGGCCCGCGCCGTCGAGCAGTACCAGATGCTGACCATCGACCACGGGTTCAACGCCTCGACGTTCACCGCCCGGGTCATCACGTCGACCGGCGCCGACCTGGCCGGTGCGGTGACCGGCGGGATCGCCGCGCTGTCGGGGCCGTTGCACGGCGGCGCCCCGTCGCGGGCGCTCGACCTGCTCGACGCGATCGGCACCCCGGACAACGCCCGGCCCTACCTGGTCGACGCCGTGACCAGGGGCGAGAAGATCATGGGGTTCGGCCATCGGGTCTACAAGACCGACGACCCGCGGTCGCTGTTCCTGCGCGACGTGGCCGAGCGCATCGGGGCCGAGAAGGTCGAGTTCGCCAAGCAGGTCGAGCGGACCGTCGTCGACGTGCTGGCCGAGCTCAAGCCGGGACGGAACCTCTACGCCAACGTCGAGTTCTACGCGGGCGTCGTCATGGAGCACGCCGGCCTCCCGCCCGACCTGTTCAGCCCGACGTTCGCGTCGAGCCGGGTGATCGGCTGGTGCGCCAACATCCTCGAGCAGGCGGCCGACAACCGGATCATCCGGCCGTCGGCCCGCTACGTGGGGCCGCCGCCCCCGCAACCGGTGCCCGCCGGGAGCGACGCCGCCGGCAGGGAAGGCTGACCGCCACCGCACATGAGCTACGGCCTGGGGATCGATCTCGGTACGACCAGCACGGCCGCGGCGGTGGTCCGCGGGCGGCGGGCCGGGATCGTGCGGCTCACCCCCCGGTCGACCGCGGTGGCCACGGTCGTGCGCCGGGAGACCGACGGCCGCCTGGTGGTGGGCGAGCCGCCCGGCACCGGGGACCTGACGCCGGGCAGGGCGGCACGGGACGTGAAGCGCCGCGTCGGCGACCCGACCCCGCTGCTGTTGGGGGCGCAGCCGGTCGAGGTCGAGCGGTTGCTGGCCGAGGTCCTCGCGTTCGTGGCCGCCGCCGTCGAGGCCGTCGAGGGCGGCCCGCCGGCGTCGACCGTGGTGGCCCACCCCGGCCACTGGGGGCCGTTCAAGCGGGAGGTGCTGGTCAGTGCCTGCCGCCTGGCAGGGCTCGACCGGGTCGAGCTGATGACCGAGCCCGCGGCCGTCGCCACCTGGTGCGTCCGGACGGCCCGGCTGCGCCCGGGAGCGACGGTGGCCGTGTACGACCTCGGGGGCGGCACCTTCGACGCCGCCGTGCTGGAGGCGGGCCGCGGCGGCACGGTCCAGGTGCGCGGCCAGCCCGAGGGGATCGAGCGGCTGGGTGGCATCGACATCGACGCCGCGGTGGTCGACCACGTGCTGGGCCGGATGGAGGCCGGCATCGAGGACCTCGACTGCGACGACCCGGCCATGGTGGCGGCGCTCGCCCGGCTCCGGCGGCTGTGTGCCGGGGCGAAGGAGGCGTTGGCGTCCGAGCGGGCCGTCGTCATCCCCGTCGTGCTGCCCGGCC
>DASSGC010000236.1:0-4831 GCA_035693765.1 Acidimicrobiales bacterium | reverse complement strand
CGCTGACCTTGGCCTGCCTCGCGACGGGGAGCCGACCGGCAACGGACGCGTCGCCTGACATTCCGAAGGGTTACGTCGTCGTACCACTGGGGTGAAAACACTGCCAGGGTGGCCGTGAGGTTTGGTGTGCGCCAGCGGCTCGGGGCGAAGTCCCGAGCTTGTCCGCTGTAGCGGGTGGTGTCAGGCGGCCTGGGGTGGTGTGAGGACGAGGTCGCCGGAGTGGGTCTCGGTCACGTTCCAGCCGAGCGAGCGAAGGTCGGCGAGGTGGCGGCGGGCGCGACGCTCGGGGTTGTTGCGCTTGTCGAACCAGTCGTTGCCGAGTTCGGTGTAGGTGACGCCGGTGGCGAGCATGTGCCAGGCGACGACGAGGATCGAGTGACCCACCGCCTTGCGGGCCTTGGCCTTGCCACGGGTGCGGGCCAGGCGGGCGTACTGGGCGGCGAAGTAGCTCGTCTTGGTGCGGGCCGCGGCCATGGCGGCCACCGCCAGGTGACGTTGCAGCCAGCTGTCCCCGTGACGAGCCCGGCCTGAGCGGCGCTTGCCGGCCGACTCGTGCTGGCCGGGGCACATCCCGGCCCACGACGCCAGGTGTGCAGCGGTGGGGAAGCGGCTCATGTCCACGCCGATCTCGGCCACGATGGCTTCGGCCAGACGACGGTCGACACCAGGGATGGTGGTGAGCAGGTCACGGGCCCCGCCGAAAGGGGCGATCACCTCATCGATGCGTTCGGAAACCCGTCCGATGGCCTCGTCGAGATAGTCGAGGTGGGCCAGGATCTCGCCGACCACCACGGCGTGAGTGGGACCGAAACGGCCCTCGAGCGCCAGGCGCAGCGCCGGGATCTTCACGCGCAGCCTGCCCCGCGCCAGCTCGGCCAGCACCTCGGGATCGCGGGTGCCCACGACCAGGGCCTCCAGCATGTCCCGCCCGCTCTTGCCCAAGATGTCGGTGGCCACCGACGACAGCTTGACCCCAGCGTCTTGGAGGACCTTATCGAGGCGTTGAGCCTCCCGGCTGCGTTCTTCGATCTGGGTCTTGCGGTGACGGGTCAAGATGCGCAGCTCCCGGATCGGCGGCGGCGGCACGAAGCTCGGCCGCACCAGGCCATGCTCCACCAGCTGGGCGATCCACTCGGCGTCGGCGACATCGGTCTTGCGGCCCGGCACGTTGCGCATGTGGCGGGCGTTCAACAACCAGCACTCGACCGTGTCCTCCAGCAGATAGAACGGCGCCCGCCAGTACACGCCCGTCGACTCCATGCCCACCAACGTCACCCCCTCCACGACAAGCCAGTCGCGAAGCGCCAACAACTCCACGGTCACCGTGCCGAACGTGCGGACCACACCCACCCGCTGCCCGTCCGGACCCGGCGTGCGCACACAGGCCACCACCGTGTCCTTGTGCACATCCAGACCGGCACACCGCTCCACCACAACATCCATCGCTCCTCCCTTCTCGGCACAACAGCTGCGGCCGGCCGGAGGAGCCTCCATCAGGGAAGTCTGGGGTTCGTGCTCGTAGCAACAGTTCAGGGTGCTCGAGACTCCAGCGTCATACTCAGTCACGGGCTCTCGAGCACCAGAGACACCCGACGTCGCTGGCCGGCACCACCACGTTTTCCCGCGCTCCGAGTGGCGCGCAAGCGCCTCGATTACTCAGTCGATGAGCACGCCGGGGTTGAGCAGGCGGTGCGGGTCGAGGGCGTGCTTGGTGGCTCGCAGCGCAGCGGCGAACAGGTCGGGACGCTGGCGGTCGTAGGCGGGGCGGTGCATGCGCCCCACCGCGTGGTGGTGGGTGATCGTGCCGCCGGCTGCGACGACGGCCTCGGACGCCGCCTGCTTCAGCTCGGCCCACTGCTGTTCCTCGCCGCCCTCGCTGCCCATGCCGGCGAAGGTGTAGTAGGGCGCGGGGCCGTCGGGGTAGACGTGGGTGAACCGGCAGCTCAGCAGCCCACCCCCGCACACCTCGTCGAGCGCGCGGGCGAGCGCCGCCCGGACCGTGGCGTCGAAGTCGGGCCACCGGTCCCAGGTGATGGCGGTCTCGAAGGTGTCGACCACGAGCCGGAGGCCGGTCATGGTGTTGAGGTCGAAGCCCACGAAGCTGTCGCGCCAGGCGCCGACCGCGCCGCCCCGACCGGTGGGGCTGCTGGCGTCGGTCACCTTGACCTCGTCGTCGCCGACCTGGCCGCCGTGATCGCGGGCGAGCGCGACCGCGGCGTCGATGTTGGCCTGCTGGGACACGTCGGCCGACTCGAACCCCACGATCACGAGCGCGGTGCTCCCGTCGAGGCCGGCGCCGCGCTGGGCCTCGACCGGATCGAGGATGCGGAGGTTGGCGGGCCAGAGCTTCGCCTGGACGATCGCCCGGACCCCGCGCCAGCCCGCCTCCCACGACGGGAACCGGATGCCGGCGGTGGCCCGGAAGACCGGCCGGCGCTGCACCCGGAGCCAGGCCTCGGACACGATGCCCAGCGTGCCCTCGCTGCCGAGCACCAGCCGGTCCGGGCTCGGCCCGGCGCCGCTGCCGGGCAGCCGGCGGGACTCCCACCAGCCCGACGGGGTCAGCATCCGCACCGACTCCACGAGGTCGTCGATGTGGGTCTGGTTCGTGGCGTAGTGGCCGCCTGACCGCGTGGCGATCCAGCCGCCCACCGTCGACCACTCGAACGACTGCGGGAAGTGGCGCAGCGTCAAGCCGTGCGGGCGGAGCTGGTCCTCCACGGCGGGACCCAGGGCCCCGGCCTGGATGCGAGCGGCCCGGGACGCGTGGTCGACCTCGATCACCCGGTCCATCGCCGTCAGGTCGATCGTCACGACGCTCGCCGCCTCGGCCGGCGGGTTCACGCCCCACACCACCGACGACCCACCGCCGAAGGGGACGACCACATGGCCGGCCGTGACGCACCAGTCGAGGACGGCGTCGAGCTCCGATTCGCCGGCCGGGAAGGCGACGGCGTCGGGTGGTGCGTCGAACTGGCCCCGGAACGCCCGCAACCGGTCGGTGTAGGCCATCCCGTAGGTGTGCCGGGCCCGCTCCCACCGGTCCGTGGTGCAGACCCGCGCCAGGGCGGCCGGAACCTCGAGGCGAGGCCGGCGCAGCTCCACGTCGTCGATCGACGCGGCCGGCTCGACGCGTGGTTCGACGCCGTAGCGGCGGGCCAGCGACCGCGCCAGCCGGCGCCGCTGCGCGTCGGTCGGTTCGTCGGCGGCCAGCCCCCAGCCCCACAGGCTGCGCCGCCCGGAGGCGTTCCACCGCTGGTCCAGCCCGTCCGGCATGGTCCACAGGATCGACGATCCTGGCCGGCGGGGAAAGTCGTCGGCCCGGTGCACCGGCGCGCGGCGCGCCTCCTGGCACAGGTCGGCGTGTACAGCGGGCGCCTGCGGATCTACGTTGTGGCGGGAAGGGAGCTCGAGTGCGGGTGCACGTGGATCCGGAGAAGTGCCAGGGCCACAATCGCTGCTATGCCCTCGCACCCGAGCTGTTCGACGTCGACGACCTCGGGAACGCGTTCGAGCTGAACGACGGGCTCGTGCCCGAGGGGCTCGAGGACAAGGCCCGCCGGGCGGCGGCGAACTGCCCGGAGTACGCGATCTCGATCTCGGAGTGAGGCCCAATGACGACCCAACACCCACCGGTGGCGAACTGGGCCACGGACTTCGACCACACCGACCCCCGGTGGGTCGCCGATCCGTACCCGATCTGGGACGAGCTTCGTGACCGGTGCCCGGTGGCGCACAGCGGGCGCTACGGCGGCACGTGGTTGCCGCTTCGCCACGAGGACGTGTCTGCGGTCGCCTACGACACCGAGCACTTCACGTCGCGATCGGTGGTCGTGAGCGAGGTCCGCCCCGGACCGGACGATCTCCCGGCCCCGATCGGCCTGGCGCCGCCCATCACGTCCGACCCGCCGTTCCACGCGCTGGCGCGGCGCCTCCTGCTGCCGGCGTTCTCGCCCAAGCGCATCGCGGCCCTCGAGCCGTTCACCCGCGAGCTGTGTGCCGAGCTGCTGGACGCCACCGCGGGCCGGGCGGAGATCGACGCCGCCCTCGACTACGCCCAGCACATCCCGCTGCGGGTGATCGTCCGGATGCTCGGCTTCCCCCAGGAGGACGCCGACGTCTTCCGCCGGTTCATCCGCATGGTGCTCGAGGACGTCGACCAGTCGGCCGAGGAGCGCCAGGCACAGGTGGACGAGGGCGAGCTCGACGCGTACATGGACGCCCGCATCGCCGAGCACCTCGCCGACCCGCAGGACGACCTGACGACGTTCCTGCTCGAGGCGGAGCTCGACGGCCGCAAGCTCGAGCTCGACCACGTGCGCGGGACGATGGTCCTGCTCATGATCGCGGGGATCGACACGACCTGGTCCGCCATCGGGGCGTCGCTCTGGCACCTCGCCCAGCACCCCGCCGACCGCCGCCGCCTGACGGCGGAGCCCGACCTCATGCCCACGGCGGTCGAGGAGTTCCTCCGGGCCTATGCACCCGTCACGATGGCCCGGCTGGTCGCCCAGGACTTCGACTTCCGTGGACAGGCCCTGAAGGAGGGGGACTGGCTGCTCCTGCCGTTCCCCGCCGCGAACCGGGATCCGGAGTTCTTCCCCGACGCCGACAAGTTCATGATCGACCGGGCGGACAACCGTCACGCCGCCTTCGGTCTGGGCATCCACCGCTGCATCGGTTCCAACCTGGCGAGGATGGAGCTGCGCGTCGCCCTCGAGGAGTGGATGAAGCGCTACCCCGAGTTCGACCTGGCCGATCCCGGCGCGGTCACCTGGTCCGCAGGGCAGGTGCGCGGCCCCCGCACCCTTCCGGTCCGGGTCGCGGCGAC
>DASSGC010000235.1:0-13602 GCA_035693765.1 Acidimicrobiales bacterium | reverse complement strand
CGAGGCGGTGACGGTCGCCGGCCGGCCCGGCTACTGGATCGACGGCGCGCACGCCGTCGACCTCGGCCCCCTCGGCGGGCCGGCCCGGCTGCGCGTGGCCGGCGACGCGCTGGTCTGGGTGGACGGCGCCCGCACCTACCGGCTGGAGTCGGCTCTCGGCCGCACCGGCGCCGTGGCCGCCGCCGAGGCGCTCGTCGCCGCCCGGGACGGCGAGAACTGAGCGGCACGGGCAACGCTCGCCGCCAGGGCGGGGGTAGGTTGGCGCGCATGTCTGGCACGACCCGCCCCACCACACTGGGAGAGCTTCGGGCGTCGGGGTGGCGCTCGGTGCCCGTGAAGGACGAGATCCGCCGCAACGCCGTCGCCCGCATCGCCGCCGGGGAGCCGCTCATCGCCTCGGTGCTCGGCTACGAGGAGACGGTGCTGCCCCAGCTCGAGAACGCCGTGCTGGCGGGGCACGACGTGATCTTCCTGGGGGAGCGGGGCCAGGCCAAGACCCGCATGATCCGCTCGCTGGTCGACCTGCTCGACGAGTGGATGCCCATCGTCGCCGGCAGCGAGATCAACGACGACCCCTACCATCCGGTCTCCCGCTACGCCCGCGACCTGATCGACGCCCACGGTGACGACACCCGCATCGACTGGGTGCACCGTGACCACCGCTTCGGCGAGAAGCTGGCCACCCCCGACACCTCGATCGCCGACCTCATCGGCGAGGTCGACCCCATCAAGGTGGCCGAGGGCCGCTACCTGTCCGACGAGCTCACGATCCACTACGGCCTCGTGCCCCGCACGAACCGGGGTGTGTTCGCCATCAACGAGCTGCCCGACCTGGCCGAGCGCATCCAGGTCGGCCTGCTCAACGTGCTCGAGGAGCGCGACGTCCAGGTCCGCGGCTACAAGCTGCGGCTCCCGCTCGACGTCGTCCTGGTCGCCTCCGCGAACCCCGAGGACTACACCAACCGCGGCCGCATCATCACCCCGCTGAAGGACCGGTTCGGCAGCCAGATCCGCACCCACTACCCGCTCGACGTCGACACCGAGGTGGCCATCGCCCGCCAGGAGGCCCGCCCGTTCGACGTCGAGGGCGTGCGGGTGACCGTGCCGCCCTACATGACCGAGATCGTGGCCACGCTCAGCCACCTGGCCCGCGACAGCGCCCACATCAACCAGCGCTCCGGTGTGTCGGTGCGGCTGACGGTCTCCAACCACGAGGTCATGGTGGCCAACGCCATCCGGCGGGCGCTCCGCCACGGCGAGCGGGACGTCAGCCCCCGGGTCAGCGACCTCGACGCGCTCGCCGCCTCGACCATGGGCAAGGTCGAGATCGAGACGCTGGACGAGGGCCGCGACGAGCAGGTCGCCGAGCACCTCCTGCGGGCAGCGGTGCTCACCGTGTTCCGGTCGAAGGTCAACCCCGGCAGCCTGCGCGACGTGGTGGTGGCGTTCGACGAGGGCGCCATCGTCCACACCGGCGAGGACGTGACCTCGACCGACCTGGCCCGCCTGGTCGAGGACGTGCCCGCGCTGCGCGAGCCCGTCGCCGGCCTGGCCGGCGGCGACGAGAGCCCGGCCGTGGTGGCCAGCGCCGTCGAACTGGTGCTGGAGGGCCTGCACCTGGGCAAGCGCCTCAACAAGGACGCGATCGGCGGCCGGGCGACCTACCGCTCGCGGTCGTAGCGGTCGGCGGGCGCCCGCCGGGCGAGGGTCAGCCGAACGCGCCGGACGACACGATCGCCCGGCTCCACGTCCGCACCGTGGACCGCAGCCGATCGGCGGCGTCCTCGCCGATGTGCCGCCAGGGGGCCATGGCCCGCTCGTCGGTGATGTCCTCGACCCGCCGGCGGACCGCGGCCCCCTCGGGGGTCAGGCGGTCGTCGCCGTCGAGCCAGCCGCGGTCGCGGAGCCGGGCCCGGGCGGCGTCCCAGGCGTCGTCGCTCCACGCCCGGCTGGCGCGCAGCAGCGGCACCGGCAGGGCGGAGTCGCCGGCGCCGGCGTGGGTGAGCAGGGCCTCGCAGCCGTCGATGCCCTCGACCACCAGCGCGGCGATGTGCCCGTCGCCCCGGAACTCGCGCAGGAGCGTGATGGCCTGCCACAGCACCAGGTGCGCGGCCTCGGCCCACGGCAGCGCGGCGTGGGCGGCGTACAGCGGCCGGCCCTCGGGTGTGCAGGCCTCGGTCGCCCGGCGGGCGAGGTCGGCCGCGGCGCGCATCTCGGCTGAGGCGATCGCCTCGCCGCCGAGTATCTCGCGCAGTGCCGCGTCGGCCGCCCCGAGGCGGGCGTCGACCAGCGCGGCGGGTGGGGCGACGTCCCATGCGGCGGGGATGGCGTGGCGGACGAGGTCGGGCGCGAAGTTGTAGAAGGTGGCGATCACCACCTCCGCGGGCACGGGCCCCAGCGCGGCGGCCCGGGAGGCGAAGTAGCCGTCCTGCCCGGTGATGCCGAGCGCCGCGTAGGCCTCGGTGGCGCGGGGCGTGAAGTAGATGAGCGCGTGGTAGGGCTCCAGCGTCCGGTACATCTTCCTGGCCAGGGTCGCCGCCATGGCGCGGCACCCTACCCGCAGCCGTTCCGGGCCGGCCCGCCGACGGCGGGAGGGCGCGGGGCCCGATGGTCAGCCGGCGTCGGGCGCACTCGCCGCCGGCAGGGCGTCGAGGGCGGCCCGGGGGTTCCGGTCGCGGTCGAACAGCCCGAGCCGGGCGGCGAAGCCACGGTGCCACTCGTAGCCGTCGATCGCCGGCTGGTGGAAGGCGCCGACCACGGCGAGCCCGCCGTCCTGCGCACCGGCCACCTCGCGCACCGCTCCGGCCAGCCGCTCCCGCCGGGTGTCGTCGTCGCCTGTGGCGGCGCCGTCCGGCCCGCCGCCCCCGTCCCCGGCGCCGGTGCCGGCGCCGGGGTCGCCGGTCACGACGAGCACGCCCGCGTGCCCCACCTCGTCGGCCACGCGGTCGAGCGGGCGGGCCAGCCCGTCCACCGGCGCGCTCACGACCAGCAGGTCGTCGTGCTCGTGCGGGTCGCCGGGTCGCCACGCCACCGCCACCGGCGCGGGGCCGGAGCGCAGCAGCCGGGCCGCCTCGGCCTCGGCGGTCCGCAGCGCGGCGCGGGCGTCGTGGTGGTCGTCCTCGCGGTGCCGCCCGGGTGGGAAGGTGCCGTCGCCGTAGCCGAGCCGGGCCGTGAGGTCGGGTTCGTGGACGGGCACCCAGCCCGCCACCAGGTCGCCGAGCGCCACGGCCACCCGGTCGACGTGGCGGGGCCAGGTGAGGGTGGCGGCCTTGTCGTCGAGCCAGCCCCGCTGGTCGTCGGTGAACCAGCCGGGGGCCGAGCCGTGCAGCAGGCAGGCCCACACGGCCACGCCCGCCTCGGCGGCGGCGGTCAGCACCCGGCGCAGGTGGGCGGCCTCGTCCTCGTCCCAGCGGTCGGGCCAGGGTTCCAGCCGGGCCCATTCGACCGTCAGCCGGTGGTGGGTGATGCCGTGGGCCGCCAGCAGGGCGAAGTCGTCGGCGTATCGGGTGCGGAACCCGTTGCCGTCGCGGGAGGCCGGCGCTCGGCCCTCGGCCTCCCAGCCCGCCCAGTCCGACCGCGGCGCGGCCCCCTCGCACTGGGTGTCGGCCGCGGCGGTGCCCCACCAGGGCCGGATCGGGGAGTCCATCCCCGCATGTTGCCAGCCCGGCGGCCCCCGCCCCGTTCTCGCGGCGCACAGTGCTCCTGGCGCGCGGGATCGCCGCCGGTTCGGCGGGGCGGGTGTCGGGCCGGTTCTGGCGGCGCACAGTGCTCCTGGCGCGCGGGATCGCCGCCAGTTCGGCGGGGCGGCGGTCCGCCCGCGTGGCCGGCCGGCCGGACCTACACGTCGCAGGCGCCGTCGTCGCAGGCGGCGTCGCCGGTCGTCCCGGCGGCCCCGGCGGCCCCGGCGTCGACCGTCAGCGGGGCCAGGCGCTCGGCCGCCCGGCGCAGCAGGTCGACGAACGTGTCGACGTCCTGCGCTCCCGGGATCGCCCAGCTGCCGGCGAGCAGGAAGGTCGGCACCGCGTGGATGTCCAGCTCGCCGGCGCGCAGCTCCTCGGCGCGCACGGTGTCGGCGTGGGCCCCGGTGGCGAGCGCCTCGGCGGCCAGGTCCCGGTCGAGGCCCGCGTCCGCGGCCAGCCCGGCCAGCACCCCGTGGTCGGCGATGTCGAGGTCGTCGGTGAAGTAGGCCCGGAACAGCCGCTGGTGCAGGTCGTGCTGCGCCCCGGCCCCGCCGGCCTCGAGCGCCCAGGCCGCGAGCCGGTGGGCGTCGAAGGTGTTCACGCGTCGCTTGCCCTCCCACCGGAAGTCGACGTCGACGCCGGCGGCGGCGTGCGCCAGACGGTCGCGCACCTGCGCCACCCGGGCGGCGCTGCCGAACTTGCCGGCCAGGTACCCGCCGAGGTCCTTGCCCCCGGCCGGCACGGTGGGGTCGAGCTCGAACGCCCGGTGGACGACCTCGAGCGCGATGCCGTCCTCCGCCGCGAGCCGCTCGGCGGCCGCCTCGAACCGGCGGGTGCCCACGTAGCACCAGGGGCACACCACGTCGGACCAGATCTCGACCTGCATGCCCCCGCCCAACGGGGCGGGGCGCCCCGGCATTCCGCCCGGACGCCGGCGCCCCGCGCACCGCCGGCCGCCCGGCCGTGCACGCAGGTCAGAACGGCACCTTGTAGGGGTCGCGCTCGGTCAGCAGCTTCTCCAACTTCGCCTCGTCGACCCGGGCCACGACCTGGCGGGCCTCGTGCTGGTCGCGCACGGCCTTCGACAGGCTGATCGACGACGTGACGGCGTACAGGGCCGCGACCGCCAGGAAGGCCCGCCGCCAGTCGTCGACGCCGAGGTAGGCGATGCCGACGCCGAGGGCGGTGAGCGACACGGCGAACGAGATGTAGGTCTGGACGACCCAGCCGGCGCTGTGCGCGGGTTGGGTCTCGGGCAGGGTGGTGGCCATCGGGTGCTCCTCCGGTGTCTCGATCAGGGACGGCACGATCGTCCGCCCCGCAGGGGCCCGGGGGCAGGGAGCGGACCCCCCAACGCGTTCCGGGCGTCCCCCCAGGCGGGAACGCCGGTACCGTGGCGCCATGACGGCCCCCCGCTTCCGTTACAGCCGGTGGGATGGCACGCAGGTCGGGTTCGACCTCGATGCCGATGCGGTGCTGGAGCAGATCACCGACGACCTGCTGTACCACGGCGACCTGCACGCCGCCCTGCGGCGCCTGCTGCAGCAGGGCTTCCGCGACCGCCAGGGCCAGGACGTGCAGGGTGTCCGCGACCTCATGAACCGGCTCCGGCAGGAGCGGCAGGAACGGCTCGACCGGTACGACCTCGGCGGCGTCTACGACGAGATCGCGGAGGAGCTGCGCGAGGTCGTGCAGAGCGAGCGCGACGAGATCGACCGCCAGGTGCAGCAGGCGCGCGACAGCGGCGACCAGCGCCGCGCAGAGACCGCCCAGGGCGCGGCCGACGAGCGCAACATGCAGCTCGAGATGCTGCCGCCCGACCTGGCCGGCATGGTGCGCGAGCTCCAGAGCTACGACTTCGCGTCGGCCGAGGCGCAACGGCGCTTCGAGGAGCTGGTCGAGAAGCTGCGCCAGCAGGTGCTCGACAGCTACGTCAACCGCATGACCGGCGCCGTCGAGAACATGACGCCGGAAGACATGGCCCGCATGAAGGACATGATGGCCGAGCTCAACCAGATGCTCGAGCAGCGGGCCCGGGGCGAGGAGCCCGACTTCGACGGCTTCATGGAGCGCCACGGCGACTTCTTCCCGGAGAACCCGCAGAACCTCGACGAGCTGCTGGAGGCCCTGGCCCGGCGGATGGCGGCCACCCAGGCGATGCTCGCCTCGATGACGCCGGAGCAGCGCGCGCAGATCGCGCAGCTCGCCGACCAGCTCCTCGAGGACATGGACCTGCGCTGGCAGGTCGACCAGCTCGGCAGCCAGCTCCGGTCGCTGTTCCCGCAGATGGGCTGGGACCAGGGGGTCAACTTCCGGGGCCAGGATCCGCTGAGCCTGTCGCAGGCGGCCCAGACGATGGAGGAGCTGGGCGACCTCGACCGGCTGGAGCAGCTCCTGCGGGGCGCGTCCAACCCCGGGGCGCTCGCCGAGGCCGACATCGACCGGGCGCGCGAGCTCATGGGCGACGACGCCGCCCGCAGCCTGGAGCAGCTCGGCAAGCTGTCGCAGATGTTGCAGGATGCCGGGCTCATCGACCAGCGCGAGGGCCGGCTGGAGCTCACGCCGAAGGGCCTGCGCCGCATCGGCCGCAACGCGTTGCAGGACCTGTTCGCCCGCCTCGCCCGGGACAAGCTCGGCAACCACGACCTCGAGCGCTCGGGCGTCGGGCACGAGCGCACCTACGAGACCAAGCACTACGAGTTCGGCGACCCGTTCAACCTGCACATCGAGCGGACGGTCCGCAACGCCGTGGCGCGCACGGGCGGGGGCACGCCGGTGCGGCTGACGCCCGACGACTTCGAGGTCGAGCGGACCGAGCAGGTGGTGCGGTCGTCGACGGTGCTGATGCTCGACCTGTCGCTGTCGATGCCGATGCGCGACAACTTCCTGGCCGCCAAGAAGGTGGCGATGGCACTGCACTCGCTCATCTCGATGCAGTTCCCCCGCGACTACCTCGGGCTGGTCGGGTTCAGCGAGGTGGCGCGCGAGATCCGGCCGCAGGATCTGCCCGAGGTGTCGTGGGACTTCGTCTACGGCACCAACATGCAGCACGCGTTCCAGATCAGCCGCCGCCTGCTGGCGCGCCAGCAAGGCACCAAGCAGATCATCATGATCACCGACGGTGAGCCGACGGCCCACTTCGAGCCGGGCATGGCGGAGCCGTTCTTCTCCTACCCGCCGGTGCGCGAGACGGTCGACGCCACGCTGCGCGAGGTCGTGCGGTGCACCCGCGAGGGCATCAAGATCAACACGTTCATGCTCGATCCCAACGGGCACCTGCGCACGTTCGTCGAGAAGCTCACCCGCCTGAACCAGGGCCGGGCCTTCTTCACCTCGCCGGAGACCCTGGGCGACTACGTGCTGGTCGACTTCATCGAGCAGAAGCGTGAGATGCGCCGGGCCGGCGGGGGCCGCCGCTCCGCCTGATCGGGGACCGCGGCCACCGGGTCAGGGGAGGAGGCCGCCGATCAGGGCCCCGAGGCCGCCGTCGGTCGGCGGCGGATCGGTGGGCGCCGTGGTGTCGGACGTCGTGTCGGTGGTCGGCGGCTCGGTGGTGTCGGGCGTCGTGTCGGTGGTGGTCGGCGCGGTGCTCGGGGTCGTGCTCTCGGGCCGGGTCGTCGCCGTGGTGCCGGTGGACCCCGAGGTCGCCGGGGGCCTGACCACCACCTGGCCGCTGGTGGCATCGATCCCGCTGCCCGGCAGGAGCGGGATGACCACGTCCTGGCCGGTCGCGGGGTCGACGACCCGGCCCCGGGAGGGGTCGGGGCGCACCACCTCGCCGGACGGCGCGAACGACACGGCGATCGCCGGCTGGCTGGGTGGCAGGTCGACGGGCCGGCCGTCGCTGTCGGTCGGGACGGTCACGCCGTTGCCGGACGGGTTGGCCAGCCCGGCCCCCATGGAGTCGCCACGGCTGAGCCAACCGACCGTGAGCACCGCGACGACACCGAGGCCGACGGCGATGGCGCCGCGCAGCGCCCGGGCGGGCCGCGGCGGCGTCGGGTCGCCGGCCCCGGCCGGGAGGGTGGCGAGGGCGGTGGACGGGCGGGGTGCGGTGCCCGGCAGGATGATCTCGGGGCGGTCGGTCCCGGGAACGCCCCCGGGCGCGGCGGTCCGCACGCCCGGGTCGGTGTCGCTCGTCCGGGGCTCCTCCGACGGCCCGGCGTCGCGGTCCGACGGGGTGCGATGGGGTCGGGGGTCCCGCACCGTGGGCCCGGGGCCGTAGGCCGACCCGGCCGGCGCGGCGCGGCGGGCCGTGTGCCCGTCGAGGATGGCCCGGGCGGCGCGCTGCCAGGCCGGCTGCTCCTCGGTCGGCGTCTCCCCAGGCGTCACGGCGCCATGATGCAGCCTTACGGCGTCCGCTGCCAGCGCGTCGGACCCGGGGCCGAGCGGACCGACCCAGCGCCGAGGCCTGCGGCAACGCCGTGCGGCGACCCGCGCGCGGCGTGACGTGGCGGCGGGTCCCCGCGACCGGCCGCGCCGCGGCGCGCCGGCGGTCAGCCCAACCTGTCCTCGTACAGCGCGCGGGTCTCGGCGTCGAAGGCCACGAGCAGCACCCGACCGACCGAGGTGGGCGTCGCACGCAGGGTGTCGACCGCGACGGCGGCGGCCCGGCCCCTCGGGAAGCCGTAGACGCCGGTGGAGATGGCCGGGAAGGCCACCGCGGTCGCCCCCAGCTCGTCGGCGACCGCGAGCGAGCGCCGGTAGCACGAGGCCAGCAGGTCGGCCTCGCCCTGCTCGCCGCCGCGCCACACGGGACCCACCGTGTGGATGACCCAGCGGGCCGGCAGCCGGTGACCGCCCGTGGCCTTGGCGTCGCCGGTCGCACATCCGCCCAGCCCGCGGCACTCGGCGAGCAGGCCCGGGCCGGCGGCACGATGGATGGCGCCGTCAACGCCACCGCCGCCGAGGAGGCTCTCGTTCGCGGCGTTGACGATGGCGTCGACGGCGAGGGTGGTGATGTCCGCCTGCACGACCTGCAGCGACGCGCGGCGGATCATGCGGATGCCCCCTTGCGCCCGGCGTCCCGGTGCGGAAGAATCCCATCAATGTAATTACACGGGTGGCATTGCAGGTGGATGGTGGCCACGACGGTCCTGATCCTCGTTGGTCCCGATCATCGTTCCTCCCCTCCTTGCTGGGCCAGCCGTGTCCGATGGCGCAGACAACCGGGAAGGGGGCCAGATGAGACTCCCCGTGGCCACAGATCCCGACGACCGCACGTGGCAGGACTACGCCAACTGCCTCGGCGTCGACCCCGACCTGTTCTTCCCCGAGCGTGGGGCATCAACGCGTGAAGCAAAAGAGGTCTGCCGGGGGTGCATCGTGCGCGCCCAGTGCCTCGAGTACGCCCTCGTCCACAGCGAGAAGTTTGGCATCTGGGGCGGCATGAGCGAGCGCGAGCGGCGGCGCATCCGCCGGCAGCGTGCGCTCGCCCGCCAGGCCTCGGCAACCGCCTGACCAGGCCCGGCGGGGGTGCCAGGCGCCAGGCACCCCGCCGGGCCGTGCAGGCGCGCGCCGGTCGGCCCCGGGCCCTGCCGGCGTGGCCCGGCTCGTCGGGACACTCGGAAGGGACCGTCGTCAACCGCCTCTGCGGGCCAGGCGGGCCTCGATCGTGCGGTCCGGCGAGAGGTCCAGCTGGCCCCACCTGTCCGGGTCGGTGCGGTCGAGCACCGCCTGCGGGACAAGGCCGACCAGCTCGGCCCCCGCCACGGGCACCAGGGCGGCCACCCGGTCCCACGCGTCCGCCGGGCCGACGATGTCGGGGGCGACCAGGTTGAGCGACACCTGCACCCGGTCGCCGACCGGCAGCCCGAGCGCCCGGACGTGCTCGTCACGCAGGGCCGTCGCGACCTCCCGGGCGCGGGGGAGATCGGGGTCGACCAGCCACAGGTTCCAGGCCACGAGCGGGGGCCGGGCACCGACCGCCACCGCTCCGGCGGACGGATGGGGGCGAGGCGGCCCCGCATCGGGGGCCAGGCCCGAGAACGCGCCCCGGCGGACCTCGGGCAACGTCCGCTCCGGGCCGTAGGCGAAGGCGGGAACGCCCAGCTCGGCCGCCACCCAGCGCACGAACCGGTCGCGGGCGGCCACGGCATCGCCGAGCGTCGATCCGGCCAGGGGGACGAAGGGCACCACGTCCACCACCCCGATCCGCGGGTGGACCCCGGTGTGACGGCGGAGGTCGAGGCGGGCCACCCCGGCGCTCGTCACGGCCCGGGCCGCAGCCTCGCCCACCAGGGTCAACACCGACCGGTTGTGGTGGCGGTCGGCGTGGACGTCGAGGAGGTCGTCGCCCGCGGCGGCGGCGATCACGTTCACCACCGCGGCGTCCGCCCCCTCGCTGATGTTCACGACCGCTTCGAGCACCTGTCACCCTCCGACGGGAGCGGTCGGCCGACCGGCCGATACAGTGACGCCGTGAACCTTGGAGCACCTGAACTTCTCATCGTCCTGTTGGTGGTCCTGGTCCTGTTCGGCGGCGCGAAGCTTCCCAAGCTTGCCCGGTCGATGGGGCAGGCGCAGACCGAGTTCAAGCGCGGTCTGAAGGAAGGCCACAGCAAGCCCGACGACGACGCAGACCCCGACAAGGCCTGACGTCGCCGCCGGTCGCGGCCCGGTGGCTCACGCTGCCGGGCAATTCTGCGCGCCTTCGGGCACCTCGACCGGAACACCGGCCTCGATGCCGGCGAGGCGCCGGCGCTTGAGGATGCGGCGGCGCTCCCGCTCCGATGCGCCACCCCACACGCCGTGATCGATGCGATGGGCGAGCGCGTGCTCGAGGCACGGCTCCTTCACCGGGCACGTCGCACAGATCCGCCGCGCCACCTCGACACCCACCCCGTCGCTCGGGAAGAACATGGCCGGGGGTTCGTTCGCGCAGTTCCCGCGTGCCATCCAGTCGGTGTCCATCATTCCTCCAGGTCTCGTCGCAACTCCGCCGTCGTGCTCTGAGGCACTTCCGACTTACCCAACCCACCTGAGTGTTGCCTGGGAAGGCCCCCGGGGGGATGGGGGAAACCCCTCACTGCGACCCCCGACGTGTCGGGATGCCGCCGATCCGGTATGCATGAGATGTGCATCCGGAAGACGACTCCCGCGAGCCGCGCCGGAAAGACGTGCCGGACGGGAGCTCCGCTGCTCCCGGGGGCGCGCCCCTCCCGCCGGTGACCGGACCCTCTGAGGCCGGCCCGTACCCCGCGGCCCCCGGGGTGAGCCGTCCCCCGGTCGCGGGTCCGGCCGCCGCCTCCCATCCCGCCACCGCCACCCCCGTCCCACCCGCCACCCCCGTCCCACCCGCCACCCCCGCCCCACCCGCCGGCTCGGCGTCCCTCGGGCCGGGGGCCCTCGGCACCGCGGTCCGCCCGGAGCCGCCGGCCGGCGGGCAGGCCGCGCGCCCACCCGCCGGCCCCGCCGGCCCGGGTTTCGTCGCCCCCGGCCCGCCGCTGCCGTCGCCGCCCGTCGGTCCCGGGACCGGCGCCGGCGCCACCGCCCGGCCCCCCGCCACACCGTTCCCCCCGGTGGGCGCTCCGCTGCCACCGCTGGGAACCCACACCCGCCAGCCCGCGCCCGCATCCGCGCCCGCCGCCGGCGTCACCCGGCGCCGCCTGTGGGGGGTCGCGCTCCTGTCCGCCCTGATCGGCGCGCTGGCGGCCGGCGGGGTCGGCGCGGCCGTGGTGATCGCGGACGACGACGGCAGCGAACCCGGGCGCCCGCCCATCACCACCGCCGAAGGGGCGATGGACGTCCGCGCCATCCTGGAGGACGTCGAGGAGTCGGTGGTCACCATCGAGACCAGCACCAACGCCCAGGGGGGCGTGTTCGAGGGGGCGGGCACCGGCGTCGTGCTCACCGCCGACGGCCTGGTCATGACCAACGCCCACGTCATCTCCCAGACCGACGACATCACGGTCCGCACGTTCGACGGCGGCCGTCACGAAGCGACCCTCGTGGGCAGCGAGCCGTCGAGCGACCTGGCCGTCATCCAGGTCGACCGGGTCGACGACCTGAAGCCCGCCCACCTGGGGGCCTCGGGGTCGCTGGTCGTGGGCGAACCGGTGATCGCCATCGGCAACGCTCTAAACCTCGGGGGTCAGCCCAGCGTCACCACGGGCATCGTGTCGGCCGTCAACCGCACCATCGACGGCCCCGACGGCCGGCTCAGCGACCTGATCCAGACCGACGCCGCCATCAACCCCGGCAACTCCGGCGGGCCGCTCGTCGACTCGACCGGGGCGGTGGTCGGCATCAACACCGCCATCATCGAGGACAGCCAGAACATCGGCTTCTCGATCGCCATCGACCCGGCCAAGCCCATCATCGAGCGCCTCCAGCAGGGCGACGGCGAGATCACGCCCGACACGCCCCGCCTGGGCGTCACGAGCGTGCCCCTCGACACGGTGGAGGACGCGGTGAAGGACCGGCTGGGCATCGAGGCCGGCGCCGGGGCCTTCGTCGTGGAGGTCCTCCCCGGCAGCGGGGCCGAGGCGGCGGGGCTGCAGCAGGGTGATGTGATCGTCGGGCTCGACGGCGAGGACATCGCCAACGACGAGCGGCTCGGCGAGATCGTCCGCGAGCACGAGCCGGGCGACCAGATCGAGATCGTCATCGAGCGCGACGGCTCCGAGCAGACCCTGACCGCCGAGCTGGGCCGCCAGGGCGGGTGAGGGAGGCCCGGGCAGGGCCGACGTCGACGGCGGGGCACTAGGCTGATCAGCCATGTCTGACGTCGCCCCCGAAGTCGAGCCCCCTCGCGGCCACGCCCGGGTCGTCTACCTCGGCCCGGTCGCGCCGCACTGGGAGGTGCAGTCGGACTTCGGCGACCGGCAGATGATCGACGACTTCCGCTCCCGGGTCATGGCCCGCCTGGTGCTGCTGCCGCCGCACGACCCCCAGTTCCGCCGCAACCGCGAGCGGGTCGTGCGTGACGCCGAGCGTGAGCACCTGCTGCTCGAGTGGGATCTCGGCTACCCCGAGGACGAGGACACCTAGCACCCGTGCGGGGCTGACGCAGAGCGTCACGCAAGCGTCACGGACCGGGTCGGCCGAGCGTCTCAGGCCGGGGGTACCCTCGGCGCCATGGCCGCTCCCGACGCATCCTCCGACCCGGCCACCTCCCACGCCGTGCTCGCGGGCAACGGCGCCGACCGGCGCGGTGAGGACGGGTCCGCCGGCGAGCCGCTCCGCTACCGGAACCGCGAGCTGTCGTGGCTCGACTTCAACACGCGCGTGCTGGCCCTGGCCGAGGACGAGCGGGTCCCGCTGCTCGAGCGGGCCAAGTTCCTCGCCATCTTCAGCCAGAACCTGGACGAGTTCTTCCAGGTGCGCGTGGCCGGCCTGAAGGACCAGGTGGCCGCCGGTGTCGGCGGCTCCAGCCCCGACGGCCGCACCGCCGGCCAGCAGCTCCTCGACGTCCGCGACCGCCTGGACGAGCTGCTGCCCCGCATGCAGGCCGCCTTCCTCGACGGGGTGGCCCCGGGGCTCGCCGAGGCGGGGATCAAGCTGTCGTCGTGGTCCGACCTCGACGAGGACGACGAGAAGTTCCTGGTCGAGACCTTCGAGGAGCGCATCTTCCCGGTGCTCACCCCGCTGGCCGTCGACCCCGGCCACCCGTTCCCCTACATCTCCGACCTGTCGCTCAACCTCGCGGTCATCGTCCGCGACCCCGATGCCGACCTGCGGCGCTTCGCCCGGGTGAAGGTGCCCTCGCTGCTGCCGCGGTTCGTGGTGCTGCCCGACGGTGAGCGCTACGTGCCCCTCGAGCAGGTCATGGCCGCCCACCTCGACCAGCTGTTCCCGGGCATGGAGATCGAGCAGCACCACGCGTTTCGGGTCACCCGCAACTCCGACCTCACCCTCGAGGAGGAGGAGGCCGACGACCTGCTGGCCATGGTCGAGGTCGAGCTGCGGCGCCGGCGCTTCG
>DASSGC010000234.1:0-5765 GCA_035693765.1 Acidimicrobiales bacterium | reverse complement strand
GGGCCCGGGACGAGGACGAGGCCCTGGCGGGCGCCCACGACCAGTGGCGCACCAACGTGTTCGACCCGGTGCTGATGGCCGATCTCGAGACGGTCGACCAGTTCGAGGCTGCGGCGGTCCACGTGCGTCCCGACGACGTGCGCGCCGGCGTCCTCGTGTCCGCGGACCCCAAGCAGCACGCGGCCTGGCTGCACGAGACGCTCGACCTGGGCGTCGACGAGCTGTACCTCCACCAGGTCCCCCGCGAGCAGCGGCGGTTCATCGACGTCTTCGGCGCCGAGGTCCTGCCGAAGGTGACGGCCCGATGAGCGTCGCCTTCACCAGCGACCAGTGGTGGAAGAACGGGGTCCTGTACTGCCTCGACGTGCAGACCTTCCTCGACGGTGACGGCGACGGCACGGGGGACATGACCGGCCTGGTCGAGCGCATCGACTACCTGGCCGGGATCGGTGTCTCCACCCTGTGGCTCATGCCCTTCTACCCGACGCCCGACCAGGACGACGGCTACGACGTCAGCGACTTCTACGGCGTCGACCCGCGGGTGGGCACGCTGGGCCAGTTCGTCGAGGTGGTGCGCACCGCCCGCGACCGGGGGATGCGGGTCATCGTCGACCTGGTCGTCAACCACACGTCCGACCAGCACGCGTGGTTCCGGGCCGCACGGTCCGACCCCGGGTCGCCGTACCGGGACTGGTACGTGTGGGCCGACGAGCGGCCCGACGCCGGGCGGCTGACCGAGACCTTCCCGGGCGACCAGGGCGGCGTGTGGAGCTACGACCGCAAGGCCGGGCAGTACTACCTGCACCGCTTCTACAAGCATCAGCCCGACCTCAACATCGCCAACCCGGCCGTGCGCGAGGAGATCGCCCGCATCGTCGGGTTCTGGCTGCAGATCGGTGTGAGCGGGTTCCGGGTCGACGCCGTGCCCTTCCTCATCGAGCTCGACGGCATCGCGGGCGCCCCGTCGGTCGATCCCCACCGCTACCTCAAGGAGCTGCGCTCGTTCGTCGAGCGGCGCCATGGCGAGGCCATCCTGCTGGGCGAGGTCAACCTGCCGCCCGAGCAGCAGCGCACGTTCTTCGGCGACGAGGACGGCGACGAGCTCAACCTCGTCTTCAACTTCTCGGTCATGCAGCGCATCTACCTGGCGCTGGCCCGCCAGGACGCCACACCGGTGGAGCAGGCGCTGGCCGCGTTGCCCGCGGTGCCCTTCGACTCGCAGTGGGCGACGTTCCTGCGCAACCACGACGAGCTGACCCTCGACCAGCTCAGCGACGCCGAGCGGCAGGAGGTGTTCGCCGCCTTCGGTCCCGATCCCGGGATGCAGCTCTATGGGCGGGGTCTGCGCCGGCGGCTGCCGCCGATGCTGGGCGGCGACCCCCAGCGCCTCCGCATGGCCTACAGCCTGCTGTTCTCGCTGCCGGGCACGCCCGTGCTGTTCTACGGCGAGGAGATCGGCATGGGCGAGAACCTCGAGGTCGACGACCGCCTGGCGGTGCGCACGCCGATGCAGTGGTCCGACGAGCCGGGCGCCGGGTTCTCGACCGCGCCACCCGACGCCTTCCCCCGGCCTGTCACCGAGGGCGAGTACGGGCCGCTGGCGGTCAACGTCGCCCAGCAGCGGCGGGACGCCGGGTCGCTGCTCAACTGGTTCGAGCGACTGATCCGCCGGCGCCGGGAGACACCCGAGATCGGCCTCGGCACGTGGTCGGTCGTCGCCACCGGCGCGCCGGCGGTGCTGGCCCACCGCTGCGACTGGAACGGCTCCACCGTCGTCGCCCTGCACAACTTCGGCGCCGAGCCCTGCCGCGTCGAGCTGCGCCTCGACGACCTCGACGACGCGGCCGGCGCCGACGACCTGCTCGACGGCGGTCCCGAGCAGCCCCTCGACGAACCGGTCCTGCAGCTCACGTTGGCCGGCTACGACTACCGCTGGCTCCGCATCCGCCGGCAGGGCCAGCGGCTCTCACCCTGAGCAGCGTCCATGGCGCGCCCGGTCAGCACCAGGTCGCTGACCACGCCGGGACCGCAGATCTGGAACAGCCGCGCCACCCCGCCGGTGTCGGGGATGACGCCGTGGGTCACCTCGGGCAGCATGAAGCGGGCGTCGTCGGCGGCGATGCGGATGACACGATGGCCCGCACGTCGGTGCGCTCGCGCAGCTCGCCATCAGGGACGCCGGGATAGCACAGGTCGGACCTGCGATCTCGAGATCGCGAACGTCGTCCGGATCGGAGGTCGGGCGGGTGTCGGCGTGGCGGAACGCTACCTGTTCGCCCCCTGAGCGCCGCTCGCCACAGGCGCCGGGGTGTCGGGCACGTCTGGCGCCACCATCGCCGTCACCCGCTGGTCGACCACCCGCGTCACCGCGTGCTGTGCGCTGCCGAACAGCACGGCCAACACGGCGAGCTGAGTCACGGTGATGTCGTCGGCCGCGGTGCCACCCACCAGCGCGTCCGGCACGACCACACCGCTACGAACCAGCAGCACCCCCACGAGAGCGAACAGCGGTCCCATCGCCAGCTTGAGGAGCAGCTGGTAGAAGGGCAGGTTGAACGGGTTGCGGGTGCCCTGCGAGCGGGCCACGGGCTGGACGGCGGTGATGAAGGCGCCGACGACGCCGAACACCCCGACGATCAGCGGTGCGGCCCACCGGCCCGGCGGGTCCTCGTCCAGCCCGAAGTCGAGCCACCAGCCGGCGGCGGCGGTCATGGCCACGACCGCCGCGACGGCCAGCCCGGTGAGCCGCAGCAGGCGGTTGCGGAACCCCCGGCTCTGGGCGTAGGCGTCGTCCGCGGCCCGGTACGTGGCGCGGGCGACGTGCTCCACCGTCCGGGCCAGCGAGCCGGTCGTGCCGTCGCCGGGCCCGGTGCGCCCCAACTGTGTCGTCAGCGCCTCGACGCGCTCGTCGTCGGCGCCCAGCGTCCGGCGGGCCGACGGGAGGAGGTCGGTGCCGTGGGCGCGCAGCTCGTCCTCGGGCAGCAGGTTGCACAGCGACGCCTCGGCCTCGTGCAGGTTGAGCCAGGCCTGCTCGTACAGGCGGCCGTCCCACCAGTTGCCGGGGGTGCTGCGCACGGTCGCGACGCACGAGGCGGTCCGCAGCAGATCCGCGATGCGCGCCGCCCGTGCGGCCCGGCACCCGTCTGCGCCGTCGTCGATGGTTCCGGCCTCGTAGGCGGCCAGGACCTCGCATGCCAGCGAGCGGGTGTGGGCCAGCACGACCTGGCGCCACTGCCCGCCGCGGACCGCCGTGCCGTCGCGGTCCTGGCACGGTGGCAGGAGCGTGGTGGCCAGCGTCCGGAGCTCGTCGAGGTGTTGCTCGACGGGCACGACCGGCACAGCCCGGCCGGCGGGCCCGTCGTCGCCGGGGGCGCCGGGGGCCGTCTTGACGGGTACGACGACGGTTCTGCCGGCGGACCGCTTGCCGGCGGCGGCGTCGGGGGGCCGGTCTGCGGGAGCCCGAGCGGACTGATCCGTCGTCATCGGTCGCCTCCTTGCGGAGTGCTGCGCGCCTGTCGCAGCACGGCTCACCCTCAGTGGTGCACCCTCAGTAGTGCACCCGTCCGCCAGCGCGCTGACAGGGTCGAACGGCTCTTTGGGGTTCGCCGACCGCCCGGCGTCACGCCGGCGGGGGTTCGTCGTCCTCGATCGCCTGGACCAGCTTGCCGATCACCCAGGTGATGGCCTGCGTCGCATCCTCGCCGGGGAGGTTCCACACGCTGACCAGCCGCTCGTACGACGGCAGGTTCCAGAGGACGTCGAGGAGGGCAGCCACGGTCGCCCGCTGGGCGTCGGACCAGTGCGGGGTCGACGCCGAGACGGCGCGCCGCAGGGCCTGCCGCCGACGCTGGTCGACGGCCACGAAGGTCGGAGCGTCGGGTGCCCGCACGCTCTCCGCGACCGCGAAGGAGTGGAGCGACGCGAACACCCGGGCGGTGACCTCGGCGAGGTTCGCCAGCTCCACGTCCTCGTAGGTGATCCCGGCCTCCTCCTCCAGGCGCTGCATCACGGCGTCGTGGAGGTGCCGCTCGGTCGGGAAGTGCCGGTACACCGTGCGCTCGCCGACGCCGGCGCGTTCCGCCACAGCGCGAAACGTCAGCCCCTGCCAGTCCCAGCTGGCGAAGCCGTGCACGAGCTCGGAGCCGGCGCTGACGATGCGGGCGCGTGTCTCCGCGGCCTTCTGCCGGCGGACCGGGCTGTCGTAGCGACGGCGTGTCCCGTTGCCGTCGTCTCTTGACGCGCCGCTCATATTCGCGGCAGTATACTGTCGCAAATAGCGGAGGGGGGCACCGTGGCAGCGCACGACGACCTGATGGCCGCGGCCAAGACGCAGGCCGGTCTCGACGACTTCGGCGACGACTCGTTCCGGGAAGGCCTGGAGATCCTCGTGCGCGCGTTGCACAGCGAGGCGCGCCTGAACGCCACCGGGGAGGCGTTCCTGTACCCGCGGATCGTCGGCCACCTGGCCCAGCGCCTCCAGGTGGAGGACTGGTACCGGCGGCACCCGGAGATCGACGACGTCCCGATCGCCGCACCGCTCATCGGGCTGAGTCTGCCCCGCACGGGATCCACCGCGCTGTCGTACCTGCTCGCGCAGGACCCCGGCGTCCGGTACCTGCGCCGGTGGGAGTCGTCCCGCCCCTGCCCGCCGCCGTCGACGGTCGACGGGCCCGACCCGCGGATCGGGCTGGCCGCCGGCGAAGGTGCGGGCACGAGGAGCCACGTCCCCTCGGACGTCGACGGGCCGATGGAGTGCCTGGACCTGCTGGCCCTGGACTTCAAATCCCAGATCTTCCAGGCCTTCGCCCAGATCCCCTCGTACTCGGCCTGGCTGCTCGACGCCGACCTCACCTCGGCGTACGCCTACGAGCGCCGCGTGCTGAAGCTCCTGCAATGGGGGGAGCCGGCACGGCCGTGGCGGCTGAAGACGCCGGCGCACATGCTCTTCCTCGACGACCTGGATCGCGTCTTCCCGGACGCCCGGTTCGTGATGACGCACCGCGACCCGACGGACGTGATCCTGTCGGTCGCCGACGTCTACGCCGACATCGCCGGCGTGTTCACCGATCATCTCGATCGTCGCTACCTGGGGCGGCTGAACGAGGAGCAGTGGTCGGTGGGGACGGCCCGGGCGCTGAGGTTCCGCGACGGCGGCGCCGACCACCGCTTCTACGACATCGACTTCCTCGCCATGCAGGCCGACCCGATCGGCGAGGTCCACCGGCTCTACGCCTGGCTCGGCGAGCCGGTCACGGACGACTTCGAGGCGGGGATGCGGCGGTGGTGGGCCGCGAACGCGGCCAACCGCGAGCCCGGTCGGCACCTGGACCCGGCGCAGTTCGGCCTCGACCCCGAGCGGGTCCGGCCGTTGTTCGCCGAGTACGTCGCGCGATCCAAGGAGTGGACCACCCATGGCGACTGACCTGACCGGCGGCATCGACCCCGCGCACGACCACGTCCTCGGGGAGCGCCCCGACGACCCCGAGATGCGCGACTCGGTGAGCTTCTGGGTCTCCGACGACCGCGGGGAGGTGGGCCTGCCCCGGGTCGGGATCGAGGCGGTCGCCGCCAACTGGCACGCGCACGGGCTCCAGGTCAACGTGGCCTTCCCCGACGGGCTGGTGTTCCGCGTCCGGCAGGACGGCAAGACCTGGCCGGCCGTCGGCGCGAGCGGCAGGCCGACCGTGCTCGGAGCGGGGCCGCTCGGCTTCGAGTGCGTGGAGCCGTTTCGCATCTGGCGGATGACGTTCGACGGCGCCGCGATT
>DASSGC010000233.1:0-6598 GCA_035693765.1 Acidimicrobiales bacterium | reverse complement strand
AGGTGCCGTCCATCGCGTGCAGCTCGCCGTTCCCGTCGCGGACGACGAGCACTTCCCAATCGTTGACGAAGAACGCCGCCATCTCCTCGGGCCCCAGGTCCTCCGCCGCGCGCACACGCTGGTACGCCATGGAGTGACAGTGTACTGTCACATTTTGCGGGCTGTCCAACCAGCCGTAGCCCGCTTCGACGACAAGAGTGGGGTGCGACATGACCAACGTTGTGATCGGTGCCGGGTCGGGCATGGGAGCCGCCGTGGCGCGCGTCCTCGCGCCTCGTGGACCGCTGCTGCTGGGTGACCGTGACCTGGCTGCCGTGGAGGCGCTTGCCGGCGAGCTCGGCGACCAGGTGACGTCGTGTGCCTGCGACGTGACCGACCAGGCCCAGGTCGATGCGCTCGCCGCTCGTATCGACGACCTCGGTGCCCTGGCCATCACGGCCGGCATCTCGGGCTCGATGGGCACGGGACGCCAGATCATCGACGTCAACCTGCTCGGCACCGCACGGGTCCTCGCGGCGGTGGAGCCCCTTCTACGACCAGGCAGCGTGGGCATCTGCTTCGCGTCCGTCTCCGGCCACCGGGTGCCTGCACGGGGCGACCTCCTGTCGATCCTCGAGGACCCGCTCGCCGACGACTTCTTCGCGGCGATCGAGGCGATCGGGCTCGACCCCGATGCACCGCAGTTCGCCTACCCGGTCTCCAAGCGCGGTGTGCAGCTCCTCGTACGCCGACTGTGCCCCGTGTGGGGCTCCAGAGGGGCGCGGATCCTGTCCGTCTCACCGGGGATCAACGACACGCCGATGAGCCGCCTCGACGAATCCCGGCACCCGGTGATGGCCGAGATCATCGCCTCCAGCCCGCTCGGCCGGCGCGGGCGACCCGAGGAGGTGGCCGCCGTGGTGGAGTTCCTCACCTCCGACGGGGCGTCGTTCATGACGGGCAGCGACGTGCTCGTCGACGGTGGCATGGTCGCGACGATCCCGACGGACACGACGGGAGGCCGGGTCCCTGCTGCGCGATAGCCGCCGCCACCACGACAGAGGAGCGCAATGTCGAACGAACTGACGGGCAAGGTCGCCATCGTCACCGGTGGGTCGTCGGGGATCGGCCTCAGGACCGCCGAGCGTTTCCTCGCGGAAGGCGCCCGGGTGGTGATCGCCGACATCGACCGAGAACACGGCGAGGAGGTCGTCGCCCGCCTCGGCGCCGATGCTGCGTTCCAGCACACCGACGTGGCGGATCCCGACCAGGTCACCGAGTTGGTCGCCGACACCGTCGCACGATTCGCCGGACTCCACGTGATGTTCAACAACGCCGGCATCTCCGGCGTCCGCCACCCGACCCTCTTCGACGACGACTTCGCCGACTTCCACCGCGTCATGGACGTCAACCTGCTCGGGGTCATGGTCGGAACCAGGGAAGCCGCCCGCCACATGGCGACCGCCGGCGGCGGGTCGATCATCAACATCTCCTCCATCGGCGGCATCAACGCAGCCCCGAGCCTGTGGTCCTACCACCTCTCGAAGTCGTCGGTGATCTTCTTCACCAAGGCCGCCGCGGTCGGGCTCGGGCAGCATGGCGTGCGGGTGAACTGCATCTGCCCCGGCAACATCGAGACGCCGATCCTCGAGCAGACCATGGCATCGCACCTCCCCGAGGAAGAGCGGGGCGAACACATGCGACGGATCCGCGAGTACATCCTCTCCCAACAGCCCCTCCAACGGCAGGGCACCACCGACGACATCGCCGAGGCGGCCCTCTACCTCGCGAGCGACCGCTCGTCGTACGTGACCGGTACCACGTTGCCCGTCGACGGCGGGATGGTGGCCGGCAACCCGTCCCGCACCGGCGGCATCAACCGGCTGCAGGCCGGCGGGACGCCCGGCTGAGGACGGGACCGGTGGACGACCTCACGCGGCTCCTCGCCCTGGAGTCGATCCGCTCGTTGGCTCAGCGATACGCGCTGGCCGCCGACGGCAAGGATCTCGAAGGTCTCGCCGACCTCTTCGCACCGGACGTCGACAACGGGCGCTTTGGCCCGGGTCGCGAGGGTGTGAAGCGCTTCTACGATCAGTCGCTGCGGAAGTTCCACTGCTCGGTGCACCTGGTGGCCAACCACGTGATCGACTTCGACGACGACGAGCACGCCCACGGCGTGGTCTACTGCCACGCCCGTCACCACGTCCTCGAACCCGAGCACTGGTTCGACGAGGCACTCGCCTATTTCGACACCTACGAACGCCTCGACGGCGAGTGGTTGTTCCGCCGGCGCCGGGTCCGATCGTGGTACCGGCAGCACCACGGTCATCCCCAGCACGGCACCGAGCGCATCGAGGCCCCGATCGAGGCCTCAGGCCCCAAGCGGGGAGCCCGGCTGCCGGAGGCGTTCCCGACCTTCGACCCCTTCTGGGAGCAGCCCGGCTGATGGAGGTCGGCGTCCGGATCCCGCACACGGGCCGAAGGGCCACGCCTGAGTTCGTCCGGTCGTGGTGCGAGACGGCCGACCGCCTGGGCTTCGACTCGCTCTGGGGCGTCGACCACGTGGTGATGCCGCAGCGGGTGGACTCGAAGTACGTCCTTCCCCGGGAGCCGGCGTCGATCGCCGAGGATGCGGTGTCCGATCGGCTGTCACCCAACTTCGAACTGATGACGACCCTGGGATTCGTGGCCGCCGTCACGGAGCGGATCAAGCTCGGTACTGCTGTCGCCGTCCTGCCGATCCGCAACGCGGTGCTCAACGCCCGCCAACTCGCGACGGTCGACAGGTACTCCGGTGGACGGCTCCTGTACGGCGTCGGCGTCGGCTGGCTCAAGGAGGAGGCCGACGCCATGCGCCTGCCGTGGGACCGGCGAGGTGCGCGTTCCGACGAGCACATCACGCTGCTCCGTGCGCTGTGGACGGCACTGGGTCCGCACGTCGAGTTCCACGGCGAGTTCTGGGACCTCCCGCCGATGGACCCCGAGCCCCGGCCCGTGCAGCGACCGATCCCGATCCTCATCGGGGGACACAGCGAGGTGGCGATCGAGCGGGCGGCCCGCCTCGGCGACGGGTGGATCGCTGCGAACATGTCGAGCGATCGGCTCGCAGAGCTGCTGCCGCTGCTGCATCGGGCACTCGAACGCCACGGTCGGCACCGCTCCGAGGTCCCCGTCTACTGCGGCGCCCGCCGGGAGGACGTGTCGGTGGACGGGCTGCGTCGCTACCAGGACCTCGGTGTGCGATCGGTCCAGGTGCCCCTGGAGGCGCCGGAGGACCTCGAGCGCTTCGCCGGAGAGGTCCTCCCCGCCCTACGTTGAGCGTCAGGCGGCGAGCTTGAGGATGTCGGCGAGGTTGCCGCCCATGATGCGGGCGATCTCGTCGCGCGACAGGCCGTCCAGCCGCTCGACGTAGGACGTCGGCTCGGCCAGGCCCTCCGGGTGGGGGTAGTCGGATCCGAAGAGCACCCGGTCGGCGCCGATGAGCCCGATGATGTCCATCGGGTCGTCCTCGTGGAAGGGGTGGACCCAGACGTTGCGCTTGAAGACCGCGACCGGGTCGTCGGCGAACAGGTGCGGGTTCATCTCGCAGGTGTGGGAGAGCGCGTCGAGCAGCGGGCCCACCCAGCGAGAGCCGTTCTCCACCGGGAGCACCCGGAGCGTCGGGAAGCGGTCGAACAGGCCGTGGCAGATGGCCGACGCCATGGCGTCCATGATCCCCCGGTGGTAGCTGCGGAAGACCTCTTCGAACGCGTTCTGGGTCTTGAACGGCAGGTACTCACCGCCCCGGTTGCCCTCCCACACGTTGACGTGGTTGGTCATGCCGTCGTCGGACGCGTGCATGCCGACCGCGATGTCGGCCTCGGCGACCTTCTCCCAGAAGGGATCGAACTCGGGGAGGGCGAACGAGCGTGTGCCCTCGAAGCCCGGTACCGGCGCCGGCCGGATCAGCACGATCCGAGCGCCCCGCTCGACGACCCATTCGAGCTCTTCGATGGCCCTCTCGACGATGGGCAGTGTGATCACCGGGGTGGCGAAGATGCGGCCCTCGTAGTCGAAGGTCCACTGCTCGTGCATCCACTGGTTGAGCGCATGGATGACTGCGTGGCTGGCTCGTGGGTCGTCGACGAGACGCTCCTCGAGCAGGCTGGCGAGCGTCGGCCACATGATCGCCCGGTCGATGCCGAGCTCGTCCATGCGAGCCAGGCGTGGCGCCGGCGAGAAGAAGGCGTCTTCGGCCCGCATGGGCTCGCCGAGGATCTCCCGGCGCGACTTCCCCTCCCTGTTGCCGTGCAAGAAGTAGTCCTGCTGGGCTCCGGGGCGAGCGACCACTTCGAAGGTCGGGTTGGGGATGTAGTCGGAGATGACGTTGCGTACCGCGATCTTGGTGCGGCCGTTGACCTGGACGTACTTGATGAGCCCGCTGTACTCGGGAGGCAGGTGCTTGGTGAACGCCTCCGTCGTCTCGTACATGTGGTTGTCGGCGTCGTTGATCGGGAAGTCGATGGCGCTCATGGCGGGTCCCTCCAGCGTCAGAGCGAGAACGTGTAGCCGCCGTTCACGGCGTAGGTCTGGCCGGTGATCCATTCGGCGAGAGGGCTCGCCAGGTAGGTCACCATCCCGGCGACGTCAGCGGGCTGCCCGCGACGCCGGATGACGTAGGGGCGGAGGAAGGCGCGCTCGCGCTCGTGCGCCTCCAGCGTGTCGGGCGGCGGTGGGGCCGTGTCCGGCGTGGCGACGTTGCCCAGGCTCACGCAGTTGACCGTGATCGAATGCCGCCCGACCTCCCGCGCGATCGACCGGCAGAACCCCGCCGCGCCCGCCTTGGCGGCGCCGTACGCGGCCAGCTTGGCCTCGCCGCGACGCGACGCGTCGGAGATGATCGTGATCACCCTGCCCCACCCGGATTCGATCATCGAGGGCAGCGCGGCCCGGGTGCAGTGCATGACGCCGAAGAGGTTGACGGCGAAGAACCGCTGCCAGTCGGCGGGATCGGTCTCAACGAAGTCGACCAGCCGGGTGAAGCCCTCGACGCCGGCGTTGCCGGCGTTGTTCACCAGGATGTCGACGCCGCCGGATCCCTCGACCGCCGCTGCGACCTGCGCCCAGTCGGTGACGTCGAAAGGCAGTGCCTCGGCCTTGCCGCCCGCCGCCCTCAGCACCCCGACGGCCTCGTCGGCCTTCTCGGGGCGGATGTCGTTGACCACCACCACGGCACCGGCGTCGGCCAGGGCGCGAGCGATGGCGAGGCCGACGCCCTGCCCGGCCCCGGTGATCAGGGCCCGGCGGCCCTCGAGGTCGATGGCGAAGCTCACGCCGTCGCCAGGTGGTAGGTCGGGTGGGCCTCGTACCGGCGGCGCCACTCGCTGCGGGACACCGTGGAGGTGTCGACATCGGTCGAGCGGGCCCGCAGGGCACCGACCGTCGCCTGTTCGCGAGGGATCACGGCGAACGGATCGTAGTCACAGAACCTGGCCACGTTCTCCCAGCTGATCTTGTCGATCTCCTCGTCGGTGAGGCCGGCGCCGTTGCACTGCGCGAGCAGCACCTCGGGGGCGTCGGGCCACAGCGAATCGGAGTGCGGATAATCCGTCTCGAAGGCGATGATGTCGATCCCGATGTCGTCGTGGAGCTTGAGCGACGTCGGGTCCGAGATGAAGCATGCCAGCGAGTGCTCCCGTAAGACCTCGCTCGGCATCTTGTCGCCGAAGTCCTGGCCGGTCCACCGCTGGTTGACGTAGTGGCGGTCGACCCGGTCCATCAGGAACGGGATCCAGCCGATGCCACCTTCCGAGAAGGCGACCTTCAGGTCGGCGTACTTCCGGAAGGCCGGGCCCCAGAGCAGGTCCTGCACCGCGAGCACGGTGACCTGCGTCGAGAGCACCATGTAGTTGTCCATCGACAGGTCGGGCCCCATGTCGATGGCGTCGAGGCCCATGCCGATGTGGAGGCACATGACCATGCCTTCATCGCAGATCGCCGTGAAGAAGGGGTCCCAGTAGTCGCTCTGGTAGCTCGCCAGCCCCTGGACGTGGGGCAGCTCGGGCATCGAGATCGCCCGACAACCCTTCGCGGACACCCGCTTGATCTCGGCCACCATGGCGTCCATGTCCCACGCGGGTCCGATCGAGATCGGCATGAAGCGACCGGGGTGGGAGGCGCACCACTCGTCGATGTGCCAGTCGTTGTAGGCCTGCAGCATCACCAGGGCCAGGTCCTTGTCGTCGGCTTCCTGGAAGCGGCGGCCGCTGAAACCCGGCAGGCTCGGGAAGCACATCGAAGCGAGCACGCCGTTGCGGTCCATGTCGCGCACCCGCTCGTCGACGAGGTAGGTGGCGGGTCTCATCTCGGCGAGGGCGCTGGGGTTCATGCCCCACTCCTCCTTCGGCCACGACACCGTGGCGTTCAGGCCGAAGATCCCGAACTCCCGGCCTTCGAACTCCCAGTGCTCCTTGCCGTCGGCGTTGCGCACGAGGCGGGGGGCCCGGTCCTTGTAGGCGGCCGGCACGTGGTGCTCGAACAGGTTCGGCGGTTCGACTGAGTGGTCGTCGATGCTGAGGATGATCATGTCGTCGACCTTCACGTCGACCTCCTTCTCCTTGCGCGTCTCATGGGTCTCGTC
>DASSGC010000232.1:0-6402 GCA_035693765.1 Acidimicrobiales bacterium | reverse complement strand
CACAACCGCCTGTACGGCTCGCGCGGCGACGGCGGGCCGCTCGGCGCCGCGCAGCGCAGGATCTACGAGCGCGCGCTCGAGGCCAACGTCGACGAGTTGGCCGCGGTGGTGCGGCCGGGCGACGTGGTGCTGCTGCACGATCCCCAGACCGCCGGCCTGGCGGCCGCCGCCCGGCGGACCGGTGCCGTGGTGGTGTGGCGCTGCCACGTCGGCATCGACCAGCCGAACGACCTGGTGGTGCAGGCCTGGGACTGGCTGCGGCCCTACGTCGAGGACGTGGACGGCTTCGTGTTCTCCAAGCGCAGCTTCGCGCCGCCCTGGGTCGACGACGACCGGCTGCACGTCATCGCCCCCTCGATCGACCCGTTCTCCGCCAAGAACCACGAGATGCAGCCCGACCAGGCGGTGGACGTGCTGCAGTACGTGGGCCTGCTGGCGGGCGAGCAGAGTCCCGAGCCGGCCACGTTCGTCCGGCGCGACGGGACGCCCGGCCGGGTCGACCGCCACGCCGACATCCTCCAGACCGGTCCCGCGCCGCCCGGCGACGTCCCCCTGGTCGTCCAGCTGTCGCGGTGGGACAAGCTGAAGGACATGGCCGGGGTGATGACCGGGTTCGCCGAGCACGTCGACGGCACCGCCGGCGCCCACCTCGTGGTCGCCGGCCCGGCGGTGACCGGCGTGGCGGACGACCCGGAGAGCGCCGCGGTGCTCCAGGAGTGCATCCAGATGTGGCACACGCTCCCGCACGCCCAGCGGACCCGGGTGCACATGGCCTGCGTGCCGATGCGCGACACCGACGAGGCGGCGGCCATCGTCAACGCGCTCCAGCGCCACGCGAGCGTGGTCGTGCAGAAGAGCCTGGCCGAGGGGTTCGGCCTCACCGTGGCCGAGGCCATGTGGAAGCGCCGCCCGATCGTGGCCAGCGCGCTCGGGGGCATCGCGGAGCAGATCGACGACGGGATGCACGGCCTGCTGCTCCCCGATCCGACGGATCTGGCCGCGTACGGGCAGGCCGTCCGCCGCATCCTCACCGACGAGGGGCTGGCGGCGAAGCTCGGGGCCAACGCCCGCCGCCGGGCCCAGGAGGACTTCCTGCCCGATCGTCACCTGGAGCAGTGGGCCGCGCTGCTGGCCCAGGCGGTCGGCGGCGCCCGGTGAACCACCCCCGACCGGCCGCGGGGCCCGGGGCGTGCCCCGGGGTGCACGCCCCGGGCGCCCGGTTCGACCCCCTGCGCGGCCGCTGGGTGATCGTCGCCCCCGCCCGGGCACAGCGCCCCGCGGAGCCGGGGACCGGCGGCCGGGCACCCCCCGGATGCGCCTTCTGCGCGGGCCACGAGGACCGGACGCCGCCCGAGGTGGCGCGCGCCGGTCCCGGGCCGCCCGACGAGCCGGGCTGGCGCGTCCGGGTGTTCCCCAACCGCTTCCCGGTGGTCGCCGGCGGGCCGGCGGCCTCCAGCGGTGACGGCGACCGTGACCGGGGCGGCGACGACCCCCTACGCCGTGGGTCGCCGGCGCGCGGCCGGCACGAGGTCGTGGTGCTGTCGCCCGACCACCACCGGTCGCTCGGCTCGCTCGACGAGGCGGCCGTCGTCGAGGTGCTGACGGTCGTGCGCGACCGGGCGCGGGCCCACGCGGCGGAAGGGCTGGCGTACAGCCAGGCCTTCGTCAACCACGGGCCGGCGGCGGGCGCCTCGCTCGAGCATCCCCACGCCCAGATCGTGGCGGCGGGCGTGCCCCCGTCGGTGCTGCTGGAGGAGGCGGCGCGGATCTCCCCCGGCGGGCGCTGCACGATCTGCGCGGAGATCGACCGCCTGGGCGACGACCCCGAGCTGCTGGTGGCGGGCGGCGACGCGGTGCTGTGGTGCCCCTGGTGGGCGGGCAGCGACTACGAGATGCTGCTGGCGCCGCGCCGTCACCGGCCCCGGTTCGAGGACGCCGGTGCCGAGCTGGGGGCGGTGGCCGCGGTGCTCGGCGACGGGCTCCGCCGGGTCGACGTGGCGCTGGGTGGCCCGCCGTACAACCTCGCCGTCCACTCGCGGCCCGCCGGCGTCGGGACGGACGGCCACTGGCACGTGCACATCTGGCCCCGGCTCCAGCGCGAGGCCGGGTTCGAGCGGGCCACCGGGGTGCTCATCGCCACGGTCGATCCCGCCGGGGCCGCGCAGGTGCTGCGTGCCGCCGGCACCGCGCTGCCGTCTCAGCCCGCCCCGTGAACGGGCGCCAGCCAGCGCACGCCTTCCACCACGCCCCGCTCGCGGTCCACGTGCCAGAGCAGGCGGCAGCCGAGGCACAGGTCGTAGCGCTCGCCGCTCCGCGTGATCGCCGACAGCATGGGCTCGGCGTCCTCGCACTCGGGGCAGGTGGGCCGCCCGGTGTCGTCGGGATCGAGGTCGACGTCGACGAGCCGGAGCACGGTCACGGGGCCGCCGACCTCCTCGTCGGGAAGCGCCCAGTGGACGGCGTTCGGGCCGCGTCGGCTCTGGGATCGGACCACCGCTCGCCTCCTCGTCGCTGGCTGCGGACCGCGAGTCCTCGACAGCATCGTGCGCGCCCGCGGGGCGCAGGCACGAGGGGAAGCGGTCCCCCGCGGTCGGGACCTTCGGCACCACGGCCGACGCTCAGGGCACCACGACCACCGGGCAGGCGGCGTGGAGCGCGACGTGGTGCGTCACCGAGCCCAGCACCAGGCCCGTGAAGCCACCCCGGCCCCGGGAGCCGAGCACCACCAGGTCGGCGCCCTGCGCGGTGTCGAGGACGGCCCGGGGCGCCGAGTCGCGGACCAGCAGCCGGGTGACCGCCGTCGCCCCGGCCCCGGCGAGCTCGGTGTCGACCGCACGGTCGAGCACGGCCTGCGCCTCCTCCTCGAGCGCCGACGTCGGCACCGGACGACCCACGACGGGTGACGCCATCACGTAGGACGGGTGCCACGCGTGGACCACCTCCAGGCCTGCGCCGCGCAGCCGGGCCTCGTGCCGGGCCCAGTGCAGGGCCCGCCGCGCGCTCTCCGACCCGTCGACCCCGACGACGATGCGCCCGGCGCCGGACGGCCCGACCTCGGGCGGCGGGCCGTGGACGACCGCCAGCGGGCCACGCGCGTGGTGCAGGAGCTGGAGGCTGACCGACCCGAGGAGCATGCCCCGGAACCCGCCGACGCCGCGGGCACCGACCACGAGGAGGTCGGCCTCGCCGGCGGCGGCGAGGAGCGCCTTCGGGGCCTGGTCGCACACGACCCGGTAGGTGAGCCGCGCCGCGGCGTCCGCGCCGATCGCCGCCTCGACGGCGTCGCGGAGCGCCGCCTCCGCCGTCCCCGACCCGTAGCCGGTATCGAACGTGTGGCCGTTGCCGGCGTGGCCCGGCGGGACGAAGCCCCAGGCGAAGACGGCGGTGACGCCGGCCCCGTGCAGGGCCGCCTCGGCGACCGCCCACCGGAGGGCGGCGGCGGCGTTCTCCGACCCGTCGATCCCGACGATGATCTCTCGCATGGCCCCAGCGTGCGGCACCCGCCCGCGGGCAGTTAGGGGCTCGCGCCGCCAGCGCGCAGGGCCGTTGGTCCTTCGCCCCTGGCGGACGGCGGGCCGGGCGGCCACGCTGGTGGCATGACAGCGCCCCGGTTCGTCGTGGGGGTCGACGGGTCCGACGCCTCCTGTGAGGCGCTCCACTGGACCGCCGCCCTGGCCGAGTCCTTCGGTGCCGACGTGGTCGCCGTCCACGCCGTCGGCCTGCTGGAGGACGTCGAGGTGCACGACGTGCCAGGCCAGGAGCACCTGGCCGGCCGCCGCCGGGTGGTGGAGACGACGTGGTGCGCCCCGCTGGCCGGGGCGGGGTTCACCCACCGGGTCGAGCTGCGCGACGGGCCGGCGCTCGACGTGCTGCTGCAGGCGGCCCGCGACGAGCGGGCCGACCTGCTCGTGGTGGGCAGCCGGGGGACGGGGCCCGACCCGGCGAGGGCGCTCGGGTCGACGAGCCTGCACGTGCTGCAGGCGGCCGAGGTGCCGGTGCTGGTGGTGCCCGCGCCGGGCACCGGTGGCCCGGAGGCCCGGCCGTCGCCGCGGTCGGTCGAGCGTGTGCTGGTCGGCGTCGACCGGTCGCCGCCCTCGCTGGTCGCGCTCGACCTCGCCGCCGACGTGGCCGGCGTGCTGGGCGGCTCCCTGAGCGTGGTGGAGGTCGTCGAGTACGTCCCCGCCTTCCCGCTCGGGCCGGCGACGTCGGTGACCTGCGAAGGTGAGGAGGACGCGCCGGAGCGGACGCGGGTGCTGCTGGAGTCGGCCGTCCGGGGCCTGCGCGACCGCGGCCTGCGGGTGCAGGTGGTGGTGCGCTCCGGCGAGCCGGCGCCGGTGCTGCTCGACCTGGCGGAGGACATCGACGCCGACCTGGTCGTGGTGGGGACCCGGGGCCGGGGCGACCCGGCCGACCCCGCCCTCGGCAGCGTCGCCCGCACGGTGGCCGATCGCGTCCGCCGGCCCACCCTGGTGGTGCCGGCGGCGGCGGGCGCGGTGCGCCTGCGGCCCGTCAGCCGGCCGACCGGAGAGCCTGCCGGCGGCTGACGGCCAGGGCCCGCAACTCGCGCGCGACGCTCGCCGCCCAGCGCGCGACCTGGTCGGGGTCGCGCCAGTCGCCGGCCAGGGTCCGCGCCAGCTTCCGGGCCGCCACGCCGCGGGCGTCGGCCGGCAGGCAGCCGCCGAAGGTGGCGTGCCCGCGGGCGTGGACCCGCCGGGCGAGGGCCGCCACCTGGCTGACCGGCGGGGTGTCCGGCTGCTGCACGTCGTCGCCGAGGGGGCCGCTGCTGAACATCCACACGTCGAGCGTCCGCAGCTCGCCGCTGCGGCCCGCGACGAACCGGCGGGCGTCGCGGTGCCAGCGGCCGCCGTAGAGGGCGCCGCCGACGATCACGGCGTCGTAGGGGTAGAGCGTGCGGACGCGGTCCGCCGGCACGATGTCGACCGCGACGCCGTGGCGCACCAGCTCCGCGCCGATCATGCGCGCCAGCCCGGCGGTGCCGCCCATCGTCGATCCGTACGTTACGAGTGCTCGCATGGCTGTAGCGTGCTCCTCCGTGGCCGCCCGCGGGAGGGTGATGCGGCACGACGCGCTCAGGACCTTCGGCCCTGTCGGGTCCCTGGCGCCGGGGCGATCGTCAGGGCATGACCGAACACTCCACCTCCGCAGGGGCCCTGCCCATCTCGGACCTGGTCGGCGACCCGGTCGTCCGGATCGACGCCGGCGCCTCGCTGTACGAGGTGGCCGACGCCCTGGCGGCCGCCGGCGTCAGCGCGCTCGTCGTCGGCGAGGGCGACCACCCCACCGGCATCGTGACCGAGCGCGACCTCGCCGGCGCCCTCGCCGACCGCCGCGACCCGGCCGAGGCGCGGGCGGGCGACATCGCCCACACGACGCTCGTCTGGTGCGACCAGGAGGCGACGGTGGCGGAGGTGGCCGGCGAGATGATGAGCCGGTACGTGCGCCACGTGCTCGTCGAGGAGGGCGGGTGCCTGGTCGGCATCGTGTCGGCCCGTGACCTGCTCGGCATCTACGCCTCCGGCGACGTCGAGGCCACCGCCGGGTGACACGGCCGGGGAGCACAGCCGGAGAGCACGGCCGGGGACCACAGCCGGGGAGCACGGTCCGGGAGCACAGCAGGCGGCCCGGCCGCAGGCGGCCCGGCCGCAGGCACCCGTCAGCCGGCGGCCTCGGTCGGCACCACCATGACCGGGCAGGCGGCGTGGCGGGCCAGCTCCCGGGCCGGGCTGCCGGCCGCCGCCCGGCCGTGGCCCTCGCCGGGATGGCACGCCACGACGACGAGCGTGTCGCCCTTCGCCCCGGCCCGGGCGGCCAGGGTCCGCACGCCCTCACGGTCGTCCTGCACGTCGACGACGTCGAGATCGGCGCCGAGCAGCCCGGCGAGCCGCTCGGCTGCCGAGTGGGCGGCACCGGCCACGGACCAGGCGTCGGTGGCGGCGAGCACGTGGCGGATCGGGGTGCCCGCGTGGCGGACGGCCGGGCCGACCAGGACCACGGGGACCGGCGACCGGCTCACGACCTCGCTCGCCACGCTGCCGAGCGCCCACCCGGCCACGACACCGCGGCCATGGGTGGCCATGCAGAGGAAGGAGGTGTGCCCGTCGGCCACATGCCGGACGATGGCGTCGGCCGGTGGCCAGTCGAGCTCGTGGACGGGGGCGGCCACCACGCCCGCGTGGGCGATCTCGCGGTGGCGCGCGGCGAGGTAGGCGCCGCACGACTCGGCCAGGCCCGGTGCCGGGCTGGCGACGGACTCGACCGCGAAGCCGGCCGGCCCCGCCAGGGCGAGGGCCACCGGCAGGGCCGCCGTCGGCGGGTGCGCCGGGTCGAACGGGACCGTGATCACCCCCGCCACCGAGGCCGGTTCCGGCACGTCGTCGCCCG
>DASSGC010000231.1:0-9108 GCA_035693765.1 Acidimicrobiales bacterium | reverse complement strand
CCGCCCGGGGCCGGCGGTACACGATCCAGCAGTCGATGAACCTGTACCCGACCGCCGGCACCGCCGACGACGACGCCTACAGCCGTCACCTGGTCGACCCGGCGCGGACGAAGATCCTGGCGTTCACCGTGGAATGGGGCGCCGAGGACAACCCGACCCCCTTCCACCCCCCGTATCCCGAGATGGTCCAGATCATCGATGAGATGACCAGCGGCCTGCTCGCGTTCTGCACCGAGGCGGTGCGGGTGAGCGCCGCCCGACGTTAGGAGCCTGACATGCCCTCCACGCGGACGAAGCGTCCCCGGCCTGCCAAGCAGGCCGACTGGACCGTGATGGTGTTCCTGAACGCCAAGAACAACCTGGAGCAGTTCTCCTTCCTCAACTTCGAGCAGATGGCCAAGGTCGGCAGCACCGACCGGGTGAACATCCTCGTCGAGTTCGGGCGGCCGCAGCGCAACTACGTCGACCTCTACGGCGGCTGGTCGAAGACCCTGCGGTACCGGGTGGAGAAGGGCATGAAGCCGACGGAGGCCAAGGCGCTCGACGACCTCGGCGCCGTGAACATGGGCGACGGCGTCGCCCTCGCGGAGTTCGTGACGTGGGCCCGGGAGGCCTACCCGGCCGACCGCTACCTGCTCGCCCTCTGGGACCACGGCCAGGGCTGGCGCCGCCGCTCCGCGCTCACCGTGCGGGCCACGGCCGCCGACGCGGGCCGGCTGTCCCAGGCCCGGGCGAAGGCCCGGTCACGGGTCGGCGACGCGCTGGGCTCGCTGGAGCCGCTGCCCGACGACATGCGGGTCCACGGGGCGTTCCGCTACGTGTCGCACGACGAGGACACGGGCGACAAGCTCTACAACCGGGAGATCCAGGACGCCCTGGCCGGCCTCACGGCCGACGGCAGGATCGACGTGATCGGGTTCGACGCCTGCCTGATGGCGATGCTGGAGACGTCCTACGCCCTGCGCGGCGCGGGCTCGGTGATGGTGGCCAGCGAGGAACTGGAGCCGGGCGACGGCTGGAACTACACCAACTTCCTCGGGCCGCTCGTGGCCGACCCGGCGGCCTTCGACGCCGCCGCCCTCGGTGCCCAGATGGTGACCGGCTACGAGGAGCACTACGGCGACCGTGACGCCACCACGCTGTCGGCGGTCGACCTGGCCAAGACCCAGAAGGCGGCGACCGCGCTGTCGCGCTTCGCCACCCTGGCCACCACCGGCCTCACGACCCACCTGCCGGCGCTCCGGCGGGCCCGCAAAGCGTGCGAGAACTACGCGCCCGGCTACGGCCTGCACTCGATCGACCTGCTGCGGTTCCTCGACCAGGTGGCCAAGGCGCCCGGCGTCGAAGCCACGCTGGCCCGGCGGGCGCTCGCGGCCCGCGACGCCGTGGCGGGCACGGTCATCGCCAACTACGCCTCGCCCCAGCGCCAGGGGAAGTTCGGGTCGGGCGGGGTGGCGGTGTACTTCCCCGAGTCGAAGCTGGCCTACGAGAACGACCCGGACCGCGAGGGCTACGCCATCGGCAACACCCACTACCCGGTGGAGTTCGTGCAGAGGCAGAAGTGGGCGAAGTTCCTGCACGCCTACTTCGACCAGGTCGCCCGCTGACAGGCGGTGGTGGTCACGGTGTGGTCGCGGCCCGGGGCCGGGGCGCGTCGCGCCCGCCCGGCCGGCGCAGGGTGGGCAGCCGGCGGTCGAGCCAGCCGGGGAGCCACCAGTTGCGGTCCCCGAGCAGCTCCATCGTCGCCGGCACGAGCACGAGGCGGACCACGGTGGCGTCCAGCAGCACCGCCGTCGCGAGCCCGAGGCCGAACAACTTGAGCGAGCGGGTCGAGCCCAGGGCGAAGGCCCCGAACACGCACACCATCACGGCGGCGGCCGCGGTGATCACCCGCGCGGTGGCCGCCACGCCGTCGGCCACGGCGGCGCTGTTGTCGCCGGTGCGGTCGTAGGACTCGCGGATCCGTGACAGCAGGAACACCTCGTAGTCCATCGACAGGCCGAACATCACGGCGAACAGCATCATCGGCACCCACGCGTCGATCGGGCCGGGCCGGCCGACGCCGAGCAGGCCGAGGCCCCAGCCCCACTGGAACACGACCACCAGCAGGCCGTAGCTGGCGCCCAGGGCCAGCAGGTTCACGGCGACGGCCTTCACGGGGACGAGCAGGCTGCGGAACACGATCGTCAGCAGCGCGAACGAGACGACCAGCACCGACCCGGTGAACCAGGGGAGGTGGTCGGCCGTGAACTCCCCGAAGTCGACCGACGCCGCGGTGGCCCCGCCCACCTCGGCGGTGATCGTGGTGCCGGCCAGCGCGGGCGGCAGGACGTCGTCGCGCAGGCGGTGCACGAGCTCCTGGGTGCCGGCGGCCTGCGGCGACGAGGCGGGGAAGACCTGGAGCACCGCGGCGTCGCCCACGTCGTTGAGCAGGGGCGGCAGCGCCATGGCCACCCCGGGCGTGGCGCTGAGCCGGTGCCACAGCTCCATCAGCACGAAGACGTCGGGCGGGCCGCCGGGCAGGTCGGCCGCGATGACGAGCGGCCCGTTGGCGCCGGGGCCGAAGCCGTCGGCCACCAGGTCGTAGGCTCGCCGGGTGGTGTCGCCGCGGGGCCGGTTGCCGGCGTCCCCGAAGCCGTGGCGCAGGCCGAGGGCCGGCACCGCGAGCACCGCGAGCAGCCCGACGCCGAGCGCGAGGGCCGGCCATGGTCGGGCCTGCACGGTGCGGCTCCAGCGACCCCAGGCCGCGGAGCGGCGCTCGTCGCGCCCCCGCCGGCCCGGCAGCGCGAGGCGGTCGACGGCCGTGCCGGCGAAGCCGAGCAGGGCCGGTAGCAGCGTCACCGACGCCAGCATCGTGGCCAGCACGCCCAGCGAGATGCCGATGGCCAGGCCCCGGATCATCGCCAGGCCGGCGGTGAGCATCCCCATGACGCCGATCACCACCACGGTCCCCGCCAGGAGCACGGCGCGGCCTGCGGTCTCCAGCGACCGGACGGTGGCGGCCTCCGGGTCGAGCCCGCCGCGGAGGCCTTCCCGGTACCGGGTGACGACGAACAGGGCGTAGTCGATGCCCACGCCGATGCCGATCATCGCCACCGCCTCGATGGCGTAGCTCGGCATGCCGACCACGCGCACCACCAGCGTGACGATCGAGATCCCGGCGACGATGCCGGTCGCGGCGGTGACGAGCGGCAGGCCCATCGCCAGCACGGAGCCGAAGGCGAGGAGGAGCACCACCATGGCGGCCCCGAAGCCGACCAGCTCGCTGGAGAACTCGGGGCTCTCGGCGAACACGTTGCCGCCCAGCTCGACGGTCGTGCCGGGGACGTCGGCCGCCGCCACCAACGCCCGGGCGCGGGCAGCGGCGGCGTCGTAGCGGTCCTCGTCCCGCTCGGCCATGTTGACCTGGGCGAAGGCGATGGTGCGCTCGGGGTTGACGAAGTGCTCGCCCTCCGGCTCGTAGGGGCTGACGACCTCGCCCGGGGCGACGATCCGGTCGAGATCGGCGAACAGGTCCTGCATGCCGGCCGTGACCGCGGGGTCGTCGATGTCCGGGGCGGCGAACACGACCTGGCCGGCGTGGCCCGACCGCGTGGGGAAGTCGTGGGCGTCGAGCAGGTCGATGGCCCGCTGGCTCTCGGATCCCGGCAGGCGGAAGTCGTTGACGAAGCGGCCGCCGTGGGCGGAGCCCAGCTCCATCAGGCCCACGAGCACCAGGGCCCACCCCGCGAGGACGAACCATCGGCGCCGGTAGCAGCCGCGAGCGAGACGCGTGAGCACGATCTTCCCCCTGGCTCGGTGCCCGCACTATGGCGACCCGCCTCCGGCCTGGCAATCGTCCTCCTCCGGGGTCCCCCGACCGGAGACGGCATCTATGCGTTGACAGGCATATACCCAAAGGCGCATATTCAGGGGGTGGCCGCGCCACCCGCACATCCCGCGATGGACACGTTCACCGTGGTCGCCGAGCCCACCCGGCGGCGCATCCTCGACCGGTTGCGGGACGAGGAGGCCAGCGTGGGCGACCTGGTCGCCGCCCTGGCGGTGAGCCAGCCGACCCTGTCGAAGCACCTCCGGGTGCTGCGGGACGCCGGCCTGGTCACCTGCCGGGTCGCCGCCCAGCGGCGGATCTACCGCCTCGACCTGGCCCCGCTGCGCGACCTCGACGAGTGGCTCACGCCGTACCGCCGGTTGTGGGCCCGGCACCTCGACGCCCTGGAGCGTCACCTCGACGACGACCAGTGATCAGGAGCGCTTCATGGATCCCTCGACCTACCGCCCCAGCCCCCTCGCCACCACCGAGGCCCACCCCGACGGCGACGGGTGGACGCTGGTGTTCGTCCGCGACCTGGACCACCCGCGCGAGAAGGTCTGGGCCGCCCTCACCGACCCCGCCCGCCTCGACCGGTGGGCGCCGTGGGCCGCCGACCGGGACCTCGGCGCGGTCGGCGACGCCGTCCTGACGATGGTCGACGGCGACACGCGGGAGGCGATGCCGGCTGCGGTCACGCTGGCGGAGCGGCCGGTGCTGCTGGAGTACACGCTGGGCGGTGACCGGCTGCGCTGGGAGCTGGCGGCGACCGCCACGGGCACCCGCCTGACCCTGCGCCACACCGTCGCCGGGCCGGACTGGGTGCCCAAGGTGGCCGCCGGCTGGCACGTGTGCCTCGACGTGGCCGAGATGCTGCTCGACGGCGAGCCGGTCGAGGCCGTCCGGGGCAGGGCGGCGATGGACTACGGCTGGCAGGACCTCCACGACGCCTATGCCGGAGCGCTCGGGGTCGGGTCGGCGGGGAGCTGAGGTTCACCCCGCGGGAGGCGTCGCCAAGGCGCAGCGGATCCCGGGGGCGGCGGCCATCCGCCGGTCGAGCGTCACGAGGGTGGCGCCCGAACGCTCGGCGACGGCGACGTACGCCGCGTCGTAGGCCGTCAGGTTGCCGCGCAGCGCCCAGGCGCGGGTCGCCACCGCCTCGTAGGGCCACAGCTCGACGGGAAGGTCGAGGAGGTCGGCGTGGGCGGCGGCGACCGCGTCCGGGCTGAGCGTCCCGGACCGCTCGTGGCGGCGGAGGATGTTCGCCACCTCGAAGAGCACTAGGTGGGGGGCGATCAGGTCGGCGCCGGCGAGCCGGCGCGCCGCCCAGGTTCCGTCCGGCCCGCCGTCGACCAGCAGCGCGACCAGCGCCGAGGCGTCGCCGACGATGCGGTCGGTCACCGCCGGTCGGCGTCGCGGGCGGCGAGGATGGCGCCCGCATCCACCCGGGTGCCGGTGGCGGCGACGCGGCCGCGGGCGCGGGCGATGACGTCGTCGACCGACGGCCGGGCGGCCGCATCGACGAGCAAGCCCCGGACGTACTCCTGCAACGAGCGCCCGCTGCGGGCGGCACGGGCCGCCAGCTCGTTGCGGGTCTCGTCGGGAACGTCGCGGACCGTTATGGCCACCATTGGCAGTAGATTAGCAGCGCCGCCTGCAGTTCGGCACGGCGCAACCGCACCCGACGGAAGACCGCCGCCGATCGATGAGTTCCGCGGCCGGGAACCGTTGCATCGGCATGTGCACCTACGTACTGATCCCCGGCGCCGGATCGGACTCCTGGTACTGGCACCTCGTCGGCCCCCGGCTGCGGGCACGAGGCCACGACGTGGTGGCCGTCGACCTGCCCGCCGACGACGACACGGCCGGGCTGGCCGAGTACACGGACACGGTGGTGGCCGCCATCGGCGATCCCGCCGCCCGTGGCGACCTGGTGCTCGTCGCCCAGTCGATGGCCGGGTTCACCGCCCCGCTCGTGTGCGAGCGCGTGCCGGTGGCGCTGCTCGTGCTCGTGGCGGCGATGGTGCCGCTGCCGGGCGAGTCACCCGGCGACTGGTGGGCCGCCACCGGGCACGCCGAGGCCCTCCGGGCCCAGGCCGTCCGCGACGGCCGGAACCCCGACGACGGCGACCCGGTCGCCCTGTTCCTCCACGACGTGCCCGCCGACGTGGCCGCCGAGTCGACCGGTCACGTGACGGCCCAGTCGGGCACCCCGTTCGAGAAGCCGTGGCCCCTCGCCGCGTGGCCGGACGTCCCGACCCGATTCCTGCTGTGCCGCGACGACCGGTTCTTCCCCGCCGGGTTCCAACGCCGGGTCGTCATGGAGCGGCTCGGCATCGTGCCGGACGAGATGCCCGGCGGGCACCTGCCGGCGCTGGCCCGCCCCGACGACCTGGTCGAGAGGCTGGAGGGCTACCGGGCCTGGGCGGGTGTCGCGTAGCGCCGCCGCCCACAGGTGGCAGCGATGTGCGTCCGCGTGGCCCCTCTGCTATTGACACTCCATATGACGGTTCCTACGGTCCGGGGGATGGAGGACACCAAGGTCGTCGACGGGCGTGTGCAACGGGGGTTGCGCAGCCGCAACGCGGTCCTGGACGCCATCCTCGACCTGCTCGGCGAGGGCTCCACGTTGCCGACCGCCCAGATGGTGTCCGACCGGTCGGGCGTGTCGGTGCGCACGATCTTCCGCCTCTTCGACGACATGGCGTCGCTGCACCAGGCTGCGGCCGCCCGCCAGGCCGAGCGGCTGCGCTCGCTGGTCGTCCCGCTCGCGGGCGACGGGCCGGTCGCGGACCGGATCGCGGCGCTGGTGCGCAACCGGGCCGACGTGTACGAGGCCATCAGCCCGGTCCGCCGGGCGGCGGTGCGCCTCGCCGACACGTCCCCGGCGATCGCCCTCGAGCTCGGCTGGGCGCACGCGCTGTTCCGCAGGCAGGTGGCGGGCACCTTCGCACGGGAGCTGGCCACCGCCGTCCCGGAGCTGCTCGACGCGCTCGACCTGGCCACGAGCTGGGAGGCCTGGGAGCGGCTCCGCACGATCCAGGCCCTCGACCGCGACCGGGCGGCCGCCGTCGTCGCCCGTGCCCTCACCGCCCTGCTGGCCCCCGCCGCGGAGCTGCTGAACTGACCGCCCCCGCCGCGCTGTGACGGTCGGCGCCCGTCCCCACGACGCTGCCGTCCCCGCCTGAGAGGAACCCGTGGACGTCCTCCGCACACCCGACGAGCGCTTCGCCGACCTTCCGGACTTCCCGTTCGCCGCCCACTACGTCGAGGTGTCCGACGGCGAGGGTGGGCGCCTGCGCGTCCATCACCTCGACGAGGGCCCACCGGACGGCGAGGTCGTGCTGCTGCTGCACGGCGAGCCCTCGTGGTCGTACCTGTACCGCACGATGATCCCGGCGCTCGTCGCCGCGGGCCTGCGGTGCGTGGCCCCCGACCTGGTGGGGTTCGGCCGGTCCGACAAGCCCGCCCGCAAGGCCGACCACTCCTACGCCCGCCACGTCGAGTGGATGCGCGAGGCCCTGTTCGACCACCTCGACCTGCGGGACGTCACGGTGGTCGGGCAGGACTGGGGCGGGCTCATCGGGCTGCGGCTGGTGGGGGAGCACCCCGACCGCTTCGCCCGCGTGGTGACGGCCAACACGGGGCTGCCCACCGGCGACCGCCCGCTCACCCAGGCGTTCCTCGACTGGCAGGCGTTCGCCCGCGAGGCGCCGCAGTTCCCGGTCGGGGCGATCATCGCGGGCGGCTGCACGACGGACCTGCCCCCGGGGGTGGTGGCCGCGTACGACGCGCCGTTCCCCGACGACAGCTACACGGCGGGGCCGCGCGCGCTCCCGCTGCTCGTGCCGACAGCGCCCGACGATCCGGCGGCCGAGGCCAACACGGCCGCGTGGAAGGTGCTGGGGACGTTCGACCGACCGTTCCTGACCGCCTACTCCGACGGTGATCCCATCACCCGCGGCGGCGACGCGATCTTCCGGCGCACCGTCCCCGGGGCGCAGGGGCAGGCGCACGTGACGATCGCGGGTGGCGGGCACTTCCTGCAGGAGGACCGGGGCCCGGAGCTGGCGACCGTGGTCGCCGGCTTCGTGGCCGCCACCGGCTGACGCCGGAGGCGCCGAGCGGGGGCGGGGGGTCGGGAAGGCCGCCGCCCCCCTCGGCACCGGGCGGTGACGCCCGCCGCCGGGTCAGCCCGCCGCCGGGTCATCCCGCTGCCGGGTCGAGTCGGGCGGATGCCGGGCCGGGTCGGCGGGGTAAGGGTGTAGCGGCGGGCACGGAGGAGCGAGATGCCGGCGAGAGACGACGGATGGCCTCGTACTCGGTGAACGAGCGGGGCGTGGCCAAGGCCAGGCAGCTGATCGACGCCCGCCAGTACGTGCTCACGAGCCGGTGGGCCGACGTGCAGCCCCGTGCGGCGGACGAGAACGCCTACCTCGAGCGGCACTCGTGGGACGAGTACGCGGCCTGGCACCTCGGGCTGACCGATGGGGCGCCCGACGAGACCAAGGCGCGGTACGCGTTCGTCTTCGGCGACTTCCGGCGGCTCCACCGGATGGGCCTGATCGCGTGCCACTACCGGGCGGCGGAGTGGCGGCACAAGGAGATCGAGCTGGCTGCGCACGACCTGCTCCAGTACCTCGACGCGGCCAGCGGCTGACGTGCGTCGCGGGGGTCGCCGGTCGTCGCCGAGGGGTCCGGGCGGCGATCCACCGTCAGCGGCCGCCGCACCTTCGACATCGCGAGCTCGACGTGTCGGCGTCAGGCCGGCACCGGCTCGCCGTGCCGGACGACCGCGAACTGCCGGTCGGGATCGTCGGCCGGCACCCGCGCCGTGGGCTCGCCGCCCGGGTCGCCCTGCAGCACCTCGGCGCCCACGGGGGCGTACTGCAGGATGTACGCCTTGCGCACCTCCTGGGTGAGGTTCGGGCCGGTCAGGTGCGGGGTCAGGCTGGAGAACACCACCACGCCACCCGCCGCGACCTCGCCGGCCGCCACCACGCCGGGCTCGGTGAAGCACTCGTAGCCGAGCGGGTCGACGTAGGTGTGGGCCAGGGTCCCCGCCCGGTGCCGGCCGGGTGCAACCTGCGGGCAGCCGTTGGCGAGGGTGGCGTCGGTGAGGGCCACCCAGCAGGTCAGGTACTGCTGGGGCTCCACGTAGGCATAGCCGTTGTCCTGGTGCCACGGGAACCGGCGGGGCTTCTCCGGCTTCTTGTAGACGGCCTGGTCCCAGTAGAGGTTGACGTCGGGACCGATGAGGTCGGCGCACACCCCGGCGAAGAACCGGTCGCGGGCGA
>DASSGC010000230.1:0-2177 GCA_035693765.1 Acidimicrobiales bacterium | reverse complement strand
CGCCGCACCCGGCCCCGAGGGACAGGGTGGCGGCGACGACAGCCGCGCCGGCGGCGAGGCGGTGGGGCCGCCGGCTGCGGATCATGTCCGGCTGGGCGGTGCGGCGACCGCGGGCCGGGAGGTCGGGGGCGGGCTGGTCACGACGGCTTCGTGGGCACCTCGATGGCGTCGAGGTCGACGGCCCGGGGCACGTCGGTGGCCGGGCGGGCGGGCGAGTCGGCGGCGTCGGGCATCGACTCCTGCGGCCCGGGGATCGGCGACGTCTTGTAGTCACCGGAGCCGGGCGCGTTCTCCGCCGCGGCGATGAGGGCGCCGAGGTCGAGCGCGCCGGCGCTCCAGTCGCCGCTGCCCGTGCCCTCGCACGGGGCCAGCGTCTGGAGGTCGAGCGGGGCGCTGGTGCCGAAGGTGTTGTCGCCGAAGCAGTTGCCCGACTGGGAGATGTCCTCCAGCGAGCCGACGGCGATGTCCGCGAGGCGGGAGCTCTCGACCACGTTGCCGACCACGCGGTTGCCGCGGGGGTTCCAGATGAGCGGGTTGGCGATGGTCGCCGGGTCGGCGGGCTGGTCGTTCTTCGCCTCGGCGCAGGGCCGCTCGTCGTCGCTGGGGGGCGGGACGTCGTCGCTCGGATCGTCCTCGGGGAACGGCACCAGGCCGATGCCCGTCAGGTCGTGGTCGTAGACGAGGTTGCGCTCGATGACGGTGTTGACCGCGCCGGCCGGCAGGATGCCGTTGCCCATGGCGGTGAGCGCCACGTCGATGGCGGGCGTGTCGGGCTGGTTGTTGGCGTAGACGGTGTTGCCGACGATGGTGGTGCCCCGCGACGGGTAGCACAGCTCGTAGCTGCCCGAGTTGGGGACGATGCCGGCCCGGTTGAAGCGGAACGTCGAGTTGACGATGTAGAGGTCGCCGCCCGAGTTGGTGCCCGAGTAGCCGAGGCCGTTGTACTCGGAGACGACGTCGTCGATGACCGCGTCGCACGGGTAGCACTGCCCGATGTAGAAGCCGGCGTCCGGGCTGCCCGAGGCGTAGCTGTGCTCCAGCAGGCCCCTGGTCGAGTCGAAGGCGTAGACCCCGTAGTCGCCGATCCGGTAGGTGGTCAGGTACGAGCCGCGGTACCCCTCGACGCCGGTCCAGAAGAAGCCGTTGTTGGTGTAGTTGCGGGCCGTCATGTTCTCGATGGCCACCCCGTCGGCCCCGGCCACCCGGATGCCGTTGTCCTTCTCGAAGCCGCCGTCGAGGATGACCTCGTTGCGGTCGAGGCCGCGGATGGTCAGCTCGTCGGTCTCGACGTTGACGGCCTCCTCGTAGGTGCCGGGCGAGACGAGGATCAGGTCGCCGGGCGAGGCGGCGTCGACGGCGGCCTGGATGGTGTCGTAGTCCTCCGGCACGGCGAGCGTGGTGCCGCCGGTGGTCTCGCCGGCCCCTCCGCCGTCGTCGCCGCCGGATCCCTCGTCGTCGTCACCGCCGCAGGCGGCCGCGAGCACGAGGGCACCGACCAGGAGCGCAGCGAGCGCCCGTCGGGCTGTGGTCATGGTTGTCCCCCCAGGTGTCGGTCGGGTGTGGGTGATCGTGTCGGAGCGGCTCAGCCCGCGGCGTCGGTCGTGCCGGTGGCGTCGCCGGTGGCGGCGCCGGTGGCGTCGCCGGTGGTGTCGCCGGTGGTGTCGCCGGCCACGACGACGGTGCCGACCATGCCGGTGTCGGTCGTGCCGTGGATGGAGCAGTAGTAGCGGTACACGCCGGGCGTGTCGAAGGTGTTGGCGTAGACGGCGCCGGGCTGGAAGTCGGCCACCTCGACGCCCCAGCCGTCGCCCGTCACCGGCAGGATGTTGTGCTCGTTGCGGCCCTTGTTGCTCCAGGTGACCGTCGTGCCGGGGACGACCTGGATGTTCTCGATGCGGAACGTGTTGTCGAGGGCGGTGACGGCCACCTGGGTCCCGTCGACCTTCACCACGTCCGCGGGGACGTCGGCGCCGTCCCCGCTGCCGGCGGCGAACAGGCCGTCGCCGCGGATCGTCACCACGCTGCGGTCCACTTCGTCGCGCACCGCCACCGCGCCGGACTTGATGTCGGGCTGGAGGAACTGCGCCAGCCGCGGCGCGGCCGCCGGCTGTGCCTGCGCGACCACCGGCGCAGTGAGCCGCAGCCCCTGGATGGCGCTGAACAAGGGGTCGGACCGG
>DASSGC010000229.1:0-4641 GCA_035693765.1 Acidimicrobiales bacterium | reverse complement strand
ACGTCAGGTAGGCGAGGACGTCGGACGGGTTCGTGCAGCGGAGCGAGTCCTCGTACTGGTGCCAGGCGACGGACGCGAACCGGTCGAGCAGCAGCGGCCGCCCGGTCATCGAACCGAACGCCGCGACCGTCTCGTGCTCGGCGGGGCCGCCGAACACCTCGGCCGTCACCTCCCACAGCTCGCGCAGGGCCCGGGGCCCGTTGGTGGCGGCGACCAGCACCCCGCCCGGCCGGAGCACCCGCCGGAGCTCGGCCACCGCGCGGGCGGGATCGGGCACGTGGTACAGCATGTGGTCGGCCACCACGACGTCGAAGCGGGCGTCCGTGAACGGCAGCGCCTGGGCGTCGGCCGTCCGGCCCTCGACCGCGGCGTACCGCCCGGCGGCCCGCACCCGCTCGACCGCCTCGGCGACCATGCCGGGCGACAGGTCGGTCAACGTCAGCCGGAGGGCCGCGGGGAGCAGGTCCCCGCCCTGCACCCACAGCCACCCGGGACCGCACCCGACCTCCAGCACGTCGCCGCCGGCCGGCCACGCCACCTGGGCGGCCAGCCACCGGAACCAGGGCACCGTCGCGGTCCGGTACCTCACGTGCAGGTTGGCTCGCGCCGCCAGACGTGTGGCGTCGCGGTACTGCTCGTCGCGCAGGTAGCACTGGTCGCCCCCGGCGAACTTCCCCCATGCCATCCGGATGACCGTAGTGCGAAGTCTTCGTGAACGGCATCCCACACGGGGGCGAGCACGCCCGCCGCACGGGTGGCGGCCCCGGGTCTGCGACGCCGCCTCCCGCCGCCGCGGCTACCGGGCCATCCGACCGGCCAACGCGGGCGTCCAGTGCCCGCGGTACCGGGCCTGCAGTTCGCTGCGCCGCCAGTCGTCGCTGCTCACCCGCCCCCGGCAGGCGGCCGACCCGCAGCGGCAGGCCAGGTCGAGGCCCGGCGCCCCCGAGATGGTGGCGTAGTCGACCGTCAGCTCGACGCCCGCCGGCACCGCCCGCCGGGTGACCAGGTCGTAGCGGTGCGACAGCCACACGTTCGGGTCGCACGAGTGGTTCATCGCATGGGCCGGCGTACCCGGGGGCAGCACCAGGTTGGCGTCGTCGTCCACCGTGATCGTGTCGACGTACGGTGCCGCCGGGTCGGCGTCGGCCTCGGCGACGAGGCGAGCCAGCTCGGCCGTGGTGACCAGCCGGCCACCCAGCCCGAGCACCCTTGCGCCGGCTGCCAGGTCCGCGGTCGCGAACAGGCCCTGCCCGGCGATGCTCGACGGGCCCACCCGCACGGCCGCCGACACCCACACCTCGCGCGGCGGGTCGGCGGCGCCGGCCTCGGCCCGGTCGGCGGCCTCGGCGACCTCGGCCGGGTCGGCGGCCTCGGCCCGGTCGCCGGCGCGGTCCTCGGTGCTCATGCCGCCACCGTACGCTCGCGACGGTGCGGATCGACCTGGTGACGATCGTCGTCGACGACTACGACGCCGCCATCCGTTTCTTCGTCGACGCGCTCGGCTTCTCCCTCGTCGAGGACGTGCCGGCGACCACGGGCGACGGGCGGCCGAAGCGCTGGGTCGTGGTCCGCCCACCGGGGGCCGAGACCGGCATCCTGCTCGCCCGGGCCGACGGCGAGCGGCAGGCCGCCACGGTCGGCGAGCAGACCGGCGGGCGGGTGGGGTTCTTCCTCCGGGTCGACGACGTGGCGGCCGCCCACCGGCGCCTGGCGGCGCGCGGGGTCACGTTCGTGCGCGAGCCCCGCGTCGAGCCCTACGGGTCGGTGGCCGTGTTCCTCGACATCGCCGGCAACCGGTGGGACCTGCTCGGGCCCGCCTGATGCAGCGTGGGGCTCAGCCGGTGAACAGCACCTCGAACCGCTCGAAGACGGTTGGTCAAGGCGGCAGCACGTCGCCGCCCACGCCGACGCAACCCGCGACCACGCCCGCGTCGTCGACCACCTCGACGGTCACCGGGGTCATGTGCTCTGGGGGCTCCGGGTAGCCGGGGCACATGGTCGCCATCGTCCCCAGGCCGTCGGCGAACACGACGCCGCCCCACAGGTCGGCCCCCGGCACGCGGTGGAGCGGGCCCTCGGCGGTGGCGGACGGCGTGGTCACCCGCAGCCGCGCACCGGGCACGCCGATGGTGGCCACCAGGAACTCGGGGATGCCGCCGTCCTGGTCGGGGTCGCCGCCGCCGCTGCCCATCGACGTGGTCCGGCCCGCGGCGTCGATGGTCGAGGCGCCGCCGCCCAGCGCGCAGGCACGCTCGCGGGTCGACAGCTTGAGGCAGGCGTCCAGCGCGCCAGGCCGGGCCTGCAGCAGCCAGTCGACGTCGCCGCGGGTGCCGGCGACGGTGCCCCGCTCCAGCTCGACGGCGCCGTCGTCGGGGTGCAGGCCGGGGCCGCCCGTCGCCTCGACGACGAACGCGTCCCACTCCTCGGGCGTCGCCTGGCGCACGGAGGCCACCATGGCCACGAGCTGGTCGGCCGTGGGCACGGTGGCGCTCGGGCCGCGGCTGCTGGCCATCACCAGGTCGCCCCACGCGGCGTGGGTGAGCACGGCGCGGTGCACGTTGTCGTACTCGACGTCGATGGTCTCCGCCAGCACCGCCGGGCGCCCGGCCACGGTCGTGGACGTGAGCGTCACGTCCTCGCGGTGGAAGACGCGCCGGACCAGCGGGAGGGCGTCCAGGTCGGCCGCGTCGCCGGGGTACGCGGTCACCACGAGCGGCGTGGGCTCCGCCGCCGCATCGGCCTCGGGTCCCCCGACCGCGGGCGCCGCGACCCCGGCGGGGCCCACAACGGTGACCTCAGGGCCGGGCCCGCTGGACGTCGCTGAGACATCGCCGGCCAGCCATCCGGCCGAGAGCCCGGAGTCGAGCCCGGGAACCTGGTCGCTGTCGGGCTGGACGTACGGCGACAGGCTGATCACCACGCCGGCGTCGACCGAGCCGACCACCTCCAGGCCGTCGGGCGCGTCGGGCACCGCCGGGGCGCGGGCGTGATCGTCGTCGGGAACCGCGCGCCGGGCGATGTCGACCAGCTCGTCGCGGCCGGCGTCCGCGGTGGTCACCCGCACGGCGAGGTCGTCGCCGCGGACCACGACCAGGTCGGCCCACCGCGGCGGCTCACCGTCGCGCGCGGGGACGGGAGGGCTGTAGATGGCGCGGCGGCCGTCGACCTCGAACTCCTGCTCGTCCGGGCCGTACGCGGCCGACGCCTGGTCGAGGCCGCCCTCGTAGCCCTCGAAACCGGTGACGCTGACGATGACGGCACTGGGGCTCGTGGCGTCCTCGCCGGGCGGCGCCAGCACGGTGAACGGCTCGTCGGTGCCGCTCGAGTCCTCGCCCCACTCCTGGCTGCCGGTGCCCCGCCCGGCCGTCGCCAGCCGGAAGCCGGGCGGCACGGCATCGACCAGGAACGGCGTGGCCCCGGACGCGCCGTGCCTGCCATCGCTGCCGGTCCGGGCGTCGTCGCCCTCGCCGCAGGCCAGCGTGGCGAGGCACAGTCCGGCGACCGCCGTGCACCGCACGATCGTCCCCACGGGCGCCACCGTAGGGCGCCGGGCCGCATACTGGGCGTCGTGCCGGAGGCCGGGAGCGAGCGCGACTGGGTGCTGCACGTCGACCTCGACGAGTTCCTCGCCGCGGTCGAGGTCGGCCGCCACCCCGAGCTGCAGGGCCGGCCGGTGGTCGTGGGCGGCTCGGGCGACCCGACCCAGCGCGGCGTCGTGGCCACGGCGTCCTATGCCGCCCGGGCCTTCGGCGTCCACTCCGGCATGCCGCTCCGCACGGCCGCCCGCCGCTGCCCCGAGGCGGTGTTCCTGCCGTCGGACCCGCCGGCCTACGAGGCGGTCTCCGAGGTGGTGATGGACACCCTGCGCACGCTCCCCGTGGTGGTCGAGGTCCTGGGATGGGACGAGGCCTTCCTCGGGGCCCGGACCGCCGATCCCGAGGCCCTGGCCGCCGAGGCCCAGCGGGCGGTGAAGGAGGCCACCGGCCTCGTGTGCTCGGTCGGCATCGGCGACAACCGCCTGCGGGCCAAGCTCGCCACGGGGTTCGCCAAGCCGGCGGGTGTCTACCGGCTCACCAGGGAGAACTGGACCGAGGTCATGGCCCACCGGCCGACCGACGCCCTCTGGGGCATCGGTGCCCGGACCGCGAAGAAGCTCGCCGCGGCCGGCATCGTCACCGTGGCCGACCTGGCCCGGGCCGACCCCGACGACCTGGCGCGGCGCATGGGCCCCAAGATGGGCCCGTGGTACCGGATGCTCGCCTTCGGCGTCGGCGGCACCGAGGTCACGGCCGAGCCGTGGGTCCCGCGTTCCCGCAGCCGCGAGACCACCTTCCAGCGCAACCTCTCGGAGCGCGCCGCCATCGTCGCCGAGGTGGCCGGCCTGGCCCGGCGGGTGGCCGAGGACGTGATCGCCGAGGGCCGGCCCGCCGCGCGGGTGGGGGTGAAGGTGCGGTTCGCGCCGTTCTTCACCCACACCCGCAGCGTCACGCTCGACGCGCCGACCAGCGATCCGGCCGACATCGAGGAGGGCGCACTCCGTGCGTTCGCGCTGTTGGACGTCGACCGGCCGGTCCGCCTGGTCGGCGTGCGGGCCGAGTTCGCCCCGCCCGGCTGAGGCGGCGGCCGGCCGCCGGCCCGCCG
>DASSGC010000228.1:0-6327 GCA_035693765.1 Acidimicrobiales bacterium | reverse complement strand
GGCCAACGCCCTCGCGGCGGCGATCGATCGACTCGGCGCCGACCTCGTGATGTGCGGCATCTCGGCGCTCGACGGCGAGACCGGCCAGGTCGGGCCCGAGGTTGCGACCCGTCTCGGCTGGCCCCAGGCGACGGGCTGCGAGTCGCTGGTGCTCGACGGCACCAGCCTCGTCGCCCGGCGGATCGTCGAGGGTGGCTTCGAGCGCCTGCGCCTGCCACTGCCCGCCGTCGTCACGGTCGCGGAGACCGGGTTCAGTCCGCGCTACCCGTCGGTGCTCGGACGCCGGCGAGCGAGCGCGGCCAGCATCGAGCGGCTCGAAGCGGCGGATCTCGGGCTCGACGCGTCCACGGTCGGCCTCGGCGCGTAGCCCACGAAGGTGGCGCACATGGAGCCGGCACCGCTGCCTGACCGTTGGTGTCGGTTCGTCGGAACCGACGGGCTCGCCTACGACGGGTCGGCTGGCACGTTGGCCGAGCTCGGGCGTTGGCTCCCACCGATTTACGAGTGGAGGTCGTCGATCGTGAGACCAGCGCCGCCGACGTGGGACTGGCGGCCGCGGACGTGATCATCGCGGGCGGCGCCGGGTGCGACGCCGCGGGCTGGCACCTGGTCGAGCAACCGGCCGAGGCGATCGGCGGGCAGGTGGCCGCCTCGCGCGGCGCGGTCGAGGCCGGGCTCGCCCCCCGGGCCCTTCAGGTCGGGCAGACCGGCACGACGGTGCACCCGCGCCTGTACATCACATGCGTCGTCTCGGGAGCGCTGCAGCACACGGTCGGCATGCGCACCGCGCGGACGGTCGTGGCCATCAACCGCGACCCGGACGCGTTCATCTTCCGACTGGCGCACTTCGGCATCGTCGCCGACGTGCGCGACGCGCTGCCGCTGCTCACGGCCGCGCTGCACCGCGCCGGGTCGGACGCCAACTGAAGCGCGCTGCGCGCGGTCACGGCGCAGGCGGGCGGTCGCTCTATCCCATCCGGCGCAGGACGGGCGGCGCGCCGGCGGGCACGGGTGCCACCCTGATCCGACAGTCGACGGCGACGGCGCCGGCCGGCGAGACGATGACCGGGTTGAGGTCGAGCTCGGTGATCTCGGGGATCCGCGCCGCGAGGCGGGCGACCCGTTGGAGGACGTCCTCGAGGGCGTCGACCGCCACCCGGGGCGACCCGCGGTAACCGATGAGCAGCGGTGAGGCGCGCAGCGAGCGGACTTGCTCGGCGGCGTCGAGGTCGGCGAGGGGCAGCACCCGGAGCGACCGGTCGCGGAGGAGCTCGGTGGCCACGCCGCCCAGCCCGAACATCACGAGCGGTCCGAACAGCGGGTCCTGGACCACACCGATGATGGTCTCCACGCCGGGCTCGGCCATCTGCTGGACGACCGCGCCGGTCATCCGCCCGCCGAGTCGTGCGGCCATCTCGTCGTACGCCGCGACCACCGCCTGGTCGGAATCGAACTCGAGCTGCACGCCGCCCACGTCGCTCTTGTGGACGAGGTCCGGCCCGGTCGCCTTGAGCGCCACGGGGTAGCCCAGCTCGGCGGCGACCCGCTGAGCCCCCTCGACGGAGCGCACGAGCGCGCTGCGCAGGAACGGCACGCCCGCGGCGCCGAGCAGCTCGTCAACCTGGTCGGCCTACAGCCAGCTCCCGTCCTCCGGCTCTTCGGCGACCCGGTCGAGGACCGCGTGGGCGCGGTCGATGTCGAATCCCCGGAGCGCGGGAACCGGCCCGGGTGGCCGTCGCCGCCACTCGCCGTACGTGGCGGCCCGGGCCAGGGCGCGGGCGGCAGGCTCGGGCGACGGGAAGGCCGGGATGTCGCCCCCCTGCCGGGGATCTGGGGCGGCAGTTCGGTGCGGCCAGGAAGCAGCCGACGACCGGCTTGGTCACGCCGCTCGCGGCGCGGGGGAGCACCTCGGCCACGCTGGCCGGCGGTGCGGCGAACGTGTGGGTGCAGATCACGATGGCGGCGTCGATGGCCTCGTCGGCCAGGACGAGCCGCACAGCCTGCTCGTAGATTGCCGGGGTCGCCGAGGCGACGAGGTCGACCGGGTTGGCGACCGCCCCGTTGGGGTCGATGAACTCGCGCAGCGCGGCCTGGGTGTCCGCGCCGAGCTCGGGGATCTCGAGGCCGACGGCGTCGCAGGCGTCGGTGGCGAGTATCCCCGGGCCGCCCGAGTTGCCGACGATGGCCACCCGCCGCCCTGCCGGCGGTGGCTGCGAGCCGAGCAGTAAGGCCCATGTCGAACATCTCGTCGAGCGTGTCGACTCGCACGACGCCGGTCTGGCCGAAGAGCGCGTCGACGGCGACGCCGGGGCTGGCAATGGCGGCGGTGTGCGACGACGCGGCCCGGACGCCGGCGGCCGAGCGGCCACTCTTCACGGCCACGATCGGCTTGCGGCGCGACACGCGACGGGCGATGCGACTGAACTTCCGGGGGTTGCCGAACGACTCGAGGTAGAGCAGGACGACGTCGGTGCCCGGGTCGTCCTCCCAGTACTGGAGCAGGTCGTTGCCGCTGACGTCGGCCTTGTTGCCCACCGACGCGAAGCTCGACACGCCCAGCCCCATCCGGGTCGAGCGCTCGAGGATGGCGATGCCCAGCGCCCCCGACTGCGACAGCATGGCGATCCGGCCCGTCCGCGGCGCGTACGGCGAGAAGGTGGCGTTGAGCCCGACGGCGGTGTTGGCGATGCCGGTGCAGTTGGGGCCGATCAGGCGCATGCCGTTGCGGCGGGCCAGGTCGCGCAGCTCGGATTGGGCCTCCGCCCCGCCGGCGACCTCGCCGAAGCCGGCCGACAGCACCACGAGGCCGCTCGTGCCCTTACGGTCCCACTGCTCGACGACGTCGGGGACCGCGGTGGCGGGGACGGCGATGACCGCCAGGTCGATGGCGTCGGGGATGTCGAGGATGGTCGGGTACGCCTTGACGGAGGCCACATGGGCTGCGCCGGGGTTGAGCGGGTAGACCGGCCCGGCGAAGCCCCCGGCGAGCAGGTTGCGCACGACCGGGTGGCTGACGTTGGCCGGGTTGCGGCTGGCTCCGATGACCGCGACCGAGCGGGGCGTGGGCAGTCGGGCCACCGACCGGGCCTCGGCGCGGTGCTCGCGCTCTTCGATGGCGGCACGGGCCGTGTCCGTCGGCTCGATCGCCAGCTCGACCTCCGTGTCGTCGAGCGCCGGCTTGACGGAGACGGTCTCCGGCGAGAGCCCCCGCGGAAGGCAACCAGCGCAGGACCATCGGCCGGATCGATCGGGCGCACGTGCGCGGTGCCGCTGTCCACGAGGACGACGTCCCAGGGCCCAGTGCGCCGGCCCCGTCGCCGGTGACGCGGTCATGGCCGGGACCGCGCGCGTCGCCGGGAGCCGGTCCTAATGGAGGATGCCACGGCGTAAACACGTCGCGGCCCCGCGGAATGAACCCACACGGATCACCTGATCAGAGGTTGCCCCTCCGGCCCAGGGTCGCGCCAGAGTCGAACGTCCCGCCGTTCTCGACGGCCTCACGAACGTCGCGGACCCCCATGCATCTCGCGCAGCGTCCTGTGTCGCAGTCGGTTCACTCGGGTGCGACCGCTCCAGGCCGAGCTTCGCGCAATGACTCGCACCCGCCAGCGCTCATTCATCCCTTTGGTAGGCGACGAGCGTCTCCACTGCGATCTCGAGGATCCGCCGGGACGTGATCGTCTCGGACCTCGACCGCTCGATCAGCCAGAGCTCGAGCGGCACGAGCACCTCCCATTGGACGTCCACCACGTCGCCCGGGGTCGCCGTGCTCGCGACAAGGTGGGCGGCCAGCGCCCTCTGCCCGCGCTGCCAGCCGGCTTCCCGACGGTCTCGCCCGGCCATGACCTCATCACCGGGTTGGGCGAGCTCGATCACGTCCTCCAGGGCACCGTGCGCCAGCCTGTTCAGCGCGGCCCACGCCGGCACCGGCCGCCCGGTCGCAAGAAGATGCTCGACCAGCCGGCCCGTCAGGAACGCTTCGACCTCGCCGACCACGAGCTCCCCGAGGGGATCGGAGCTGGAATCCGCGGGCGCCGGAGGGATGCGCGGCTGCGGCTCCTCACCCTCCCGTGGGCGGCCACGGCGGTGAAATGGCGAGAACGACATCGCCATGGCGGCGATCATCGTCATCGCACCGTCCGCGCGTGTAGGGCCGTAGGTCCCTTCGTGGCGACCTCGCCGCCGACTGGGCGGTGTAGGTGACCTTCGACCCTGGTTCTTGGCGGGTCCGGTGCGTCTTGGCTGGCGCGAGCGACGACATGAGGACGACGTGCGACTCGGGATCAGCGGGCAGGGAAGGTGTGACATGATCTCGCACGCGACCCCCGACCACACCCTCGCGGAGCCGGTGCGGTCGATCGATCGCCGGCCGGGCCGCTGGCCGGGCGAGGAGCGCGTGACCCTCATCGTCGATGGCATCGCGCCCGCCGTGTGGGGCCTGGTGAACCGCGGCCGGTCTGCGGGCGGGGTCCGGTCGTGGGCCGATCTGGTGGTCGCCGACCGGGCCGTCCCCGCTGATGTGGTCGACTGGGTCGGGCCCGGCCGTTCCGTCATGGTCGCCTACAACGCCGACGAGACCGAGCGCGCGCTGCGTCGGGGCGTGCCACCGGCCGCGACGCCCGCCGGCCTGGCCCTGCTGGACGCCGGCTGCCGGTGGTTCAAGGACTGGTACCTCGCCGAGGGCGGGCGCGAGGGCGGCACCAAGCTACAGGCCACGGTGCCGATCGACGCGTCTCACGAGCAGGCGGCCACCGCCGTGCTCGTCACCGAGCTCGAGGCCTTCCTCGACGCCCGAGCCGGGACCGGGACCGACCGGGCCAGGGCCGAGCTGGCACTGCGCGTGCTCAGACCGGACCCGGCCGGAACGAGCTGAGTGACGTCAGCCGAGGCGGTGGCGCTCGGTGCGAGGTGGGTCGAGGGCGATGCAGGAGCGACCGCCCGGGCAGTCCGTGAGGCGCCGGTGGCGAAGCGCCAAGCGCACGAGCGCGGCCTCGAGGTCGCGGGCGTCGAGGTCCGCTCGGGTCGCGATCGCGCCCAGCCGCTCGATCGCGTCGTCGGTCCGGTCGAGCATCCCGATGTGGCGGGCCGCATCGGCGGCGCGTTCGTCGAGGGACGGGCGTGCCCCCGGCCAGACGCCGCGCAGCTCCCGCAGGAACAGCCCGACCGTCACAGGTCCCCAGCCGGGGAGGTCGTCGAGGGCGGCCGCAAGGTCGGCCGGGTCGGTGAGACGGCGGCCCATCTCGCTCACCTTGCCGACCCAGCGCTCACGGACCACCGCGGCGAGCGCCTGGAGGCGGGTGGCGGTCCGGAAGTCGTACCTCGTGTACCCGGCGGCGTCGAGAAGCTCGACCAGTTCTGCCCAGGTGCGATGGGACACCTGGTCGATCCGCGTGATCCCCGCAGCCTCAAGGACGTGGAAGGCCCTCTCGGCGATGCCGGTCGAGATTCGGGTCCCGAACAACGTCGCCGCCAGAAACCACCTCTCGGTCTCGGCGTCACCGGCACCGACGTCGATACCCAGCTCGGTGGAGAATCGGCCGCCCAGGTCCCGGACGAGCGCAGTGGCGAGCTCTGCCGGATCACCCGGTGCCGTCATGTCCCTGGTGGCCTCCTCACATCACCTGGCCGCGCAGTCGGCAGAGACGCCGTGCGCCCGGTCGGACAGCTGGGAGGCGGACCTGCGCATGAAGCACGACTGGCAGATGAACTCGTCTGGGCCGAGTTCCCGTAGCCCGTCTCGTTCGTCGCGTGTGAGCTCCTCATCCGGCTGTTCCTCGACGATCCCGTAGTGGCGGCGCACGACCTCCTCGAGATCCTCCTCGTGATCCTCTCGGGCCCCGGCCTCCACGGCTTCGGCCGCCTCGTCGGCGTCGAACTCGCGTTCCTCGGCTTCGGCTTCGTTGAGCGTTTCGGCCACGAAGTCTTCGGCCTCGACCGACATGCGCTCCTTGGGCTGATCGGCGTCCTCGACGTGGACGGCCTCCTCCTCGGCGCCGGCGGCCTCGGCCTCGACGATGTCATCGGTGGGGATGAACTCGATGCCCTCGTCCTGGTCGACCACCTCGCTCACCCCTCCCCGCGGTTCGGAACCGTCGTTGCCCGCGGTCACGCGCCCGGTGCGTGGGCCGGGACGGCGGGCGCTGCGACGGTTTCCCAGCGGTCGGTGAGCTTGGCCGACACCCCGGGTGTGGTCGTGTACGCCATCTCGTCGAGTGGCAGCCGGTGGGGTTCGAACGGCCCGTGGCGGCGCACGACCTCCTCGAGATCCTCCTCGTGATCCTCTCGGGCCCCGGCCTCCTCGGCTTCGGCCGCCTCGCCGGCCTCGAA
>DASSGC010000227.1:0-18042 GCA_035693765.1 Acidimicrobiales bacterium | reverse complement strand
GCCGGAGGGGCGTCTCGCGCATCGCCCCACGATAGGAACGCCCCCCGGCCCGCCGGCGGGGATTTCAGTTCAGCTTCGCCCGCAGGGCCTGGGCCGCCAGCCGGTCGCGCTCGCCCCCCGGGCCCTCGGCCGCGATCGCCTCGAGCTCCACGGCCGCGGCGTCGAGCCGGCCGTTGGCGGCCAGCATCGCCGCCAGGCGCCGCCGGTCGGCCACGGTCGCCCCCGGCACCAGCACCCGCAGGCACTGCGCCCACAACGCGCCCTCGCGGTCGCCGCGCCCGGCGTAGGAGCGCTGGAGGTTGGTCAGCATCCGGGCGATCACGGCCCGGGGGCGCACGGGGTCGAGGAAGCGCTCGTCGAACCGGGCCCGGGGCCCGTGGAGCTCGCCGAACAGCTTCTCGCACCCCGTCCGGTCGAGGTGGCCCTGGTGGAACGGGTCGACGAACAGGTCGTCGTCGGCGACCGACCGGACGAGGAAGTGACCGGGCATGCCCACCCCCACCAGGTCGATCCCCAGACGCCGCCCGACCTCGATGAACACCACCGACAGCGTGATGGGGATGCCCAGCCGCCGATCGAGCACCACGTCGAGCAGCGAGTTGCGGGGATCGCTGTAGTCGACGGTGTCGCCCCGGAAGTCGAGGTCGCCCCACAGGTGCCCGCTCAGGCCGGCGAGCGTCGGCGCCGGGCACCCCGCGGCCAGCGCGTCGAGTCGTGCCAGCTCGGCGTCGACATCGAGGTCGTGACGGGCGTGCGCCGCGATCAACAATGCACCCACGTCGAGCCGGCATCGCTGCTCCGGGCCGCGTACCAGCTCGGCGAACCGATCGGTGATGTCCACTGATCAGCACGCTACCGGCCGGTCACCGGCGCGCCGACCCCGGACCGCGGCGCCGCCCGGGCAGGGCGCGGGACCGGTCCCGCCGCTACCGTCCCCCGCATGTTCCCCGGCAGCTATGCGGAGACCACGCCCGACAAGCCCGCGGTGATCATGGCCCGGGGCGGCCAGAGCATCACCTACCGCGAGCTCGACGCCGAGGCGAACCGCGTGTCCCACCTGTTCCGCTCGCTCGGCCTGCGCCCGGGTGACCACGTGGCGTTCTGCCTCGAGAACCACCCGCGCTTCTTCGCCCTGGCCTGGGGCGCCCTCTACGCCGGCCTCGTCCACACCCCCATGAGCTCCCGCCTCACGACGGAGGAGATGGCCTACATCATCGGCGACTGCGGGGCCCGGGCGTTCGTCACGTCGGCGTACAAGCGCGACCAGGCCGGCGAGCTGGCCGGCCTGGTCGGGGACATGCCGCTCTACATGATGGACGGCACCGCCGACGGCTACGCCTCGTGGGAGGAGGCGGTCGCCGCCCAACCGGACACGCCGCTGCCCGAGGAGCGGGTCGAGGGCCGCGACATGCTCTACTCCTCGGGCACCACGGGCCTGCCGAAGGGCATCGAGGTGCCGCTGACCGGGGCGCCGCTCGGCGGCCCGGACGCCATCCACCTCCTGCTCACCGGGCTGTTCGGCGCCACCGCGGAGAGCGTCTACCTCTCCCCCGCCCCGCTGTACCACGCCGCGCCGCTGCGCTTCTGCATGGGCGTGCACCGGGCCGGTGCGACCGTCGTGGTGATGGAGCACTTCGATCCGGAGGAGGCGCTCGCCCTGATCGAGCGCCACCACGTCACCCACAGCCAGTGGGTGCCGACCATGTTCATCCGCATGCTCAAGCTGCCGGCCGAGGTGCGCGCCCGCTACGACCTGTCGTCGCTCCAGGTCGCCATCCACGCCGCCGCCCCCTGCCCCGTGCCGGTGAAGCAGCAGATGATCGAGTGGTGGGGCCCGATCATCCACGAGTACTACGCCGGCTCCGAGGGCAACGGGTTCGTCTACTGCAACAGCGAGCAGTGGCTCGATCACCCGGGCACCGTCGGGCAGTCGATCCTCGGGACGGTCCACATCGTGGACGACGGCGGGGACGAGCTGCCCACCGGCGAGCGGGGCACCGTCTACTTCGAGTCGGCGACGGAGTTCGCCTACCACAACGACCCGGAGAAGACCGCGGCCTCCCGCGACCCCCGGGGACGGGGGTGGTCCACGCTGGGCGACGTCGGCTACCTCGACGAGGACGGCTTCCTCTACCTGACCGACCGCAAGGCCTACATGATCATCACCGGCGGGGTGAACGTGTACCCGCAGGAGGCCGAGAACGTCCTGGCGATGCATCCCGCGGTGTCGGACGTCGCCGTCATCGGGGTGCCCAACCACGACTTCGGCGAGGAGGTCAAGGCCATCGTGCAGCCGGTCTCGGCGGAGGCCGCCGGTCCCGACCTGGAACGCGAGCTGATCGCCTACTGCCGCGAGCACCTGGCGGACGTGAAGTGCCCGCGGTCGGTCGACTTCCGGGACGAGCTGCCCCGCCACCCCACCGGCAAGCTCTACAAGCGGCTGCTCAAGGACGAGTACTGGGCCGGCCACGAGAGCCAGATCATCTGACGCGCCCCCGCCCGGGGCGCGGGCGGCCGGCGATGCGGGGTCACTCCGGCGGCTCGCTGAGCGGGGTGCGCCCGCCGAGGCCGTCCTCCGGCCAGTGCCACCACCCCACCTCGTCCTCTCCCACCAGCCAGCACAGCCAGTACCAGCGGCCGCCGGGGGCCCGGGCGGGGAAGTCCACGAGGCCGCGGGCGATGTCGCGGAGGACGATCCCCTCCCCCGCCAACCGGTCGATGCACGCCTGGATGGCGGTGGGGTCGGCGGGCACCAGGCCGTGCCCGTTCTGGCGGACCAGCCGGGCGCGGCGCACGGCGTGGCGGCGGTAGTCCTCCCACAGCACCTGCGCCTCCGCCACCACCTCGCCGACCCAGGCGAGCGACGCGTTGGCCTCGGCGACCGTCCAGGAGCGCCGGTTGGTCGGCTCGCCGGGCTCCGGACGGTCTCCTGGCACGCCCGCAGCGTGCCAGGGGCATCGCCGCCCCGCCAAACCGTCGGTGCAAACGGAGGGGGCCCCGTGCCGCCACGGACGGTGAATCTGCCGACACAGCGGAGCCGGACGTGCCAGACTTACCGCACGCAGCGACCGGAAGTCGCTGGGTGGTACAAACCGTCACTGCGCTCGCCGTTCCGTCGACACCACGCGGCGCGGTGCCCGTGCTGGGGTCGACCGCGACCCCAACGCACGACGTCTGGTGCAACAGGGGGATGCGATGCGCCGGATCCCGATCCGGGTCAAGCTGGCGGCGGCGCTCACCGTGCCGCTGCTCGGCCTGTTCCTGCTCACCGTGGTCGAGGTCATCAGCACCTCCCACGAAGTCCACAGCGTTCGCGTCCAGACCGACCTGGCACGGGCCTCCATCGGGCCGGAGGGCGTCCTCAGCACGCTCCAGAACGAGCGGACCTGGGCCGCCATCCAGCTCATCGGCTCGGAGAGCCTGGTCACCGTCCCGGTGGCCGGCTACGACGAGACCCGCGCCCAGACGGACGCGGCCGCCTCCGCCTTCCGCGAGACGCTGGCGGACGAGGACCGCGACGTCCGGGAGGCCTACGCCTCGGCCCTCGACGGGTTGTCCGCCCTCCGCGAGATCCGCGACGACATCGACGCCAGCAGCCCCGACCGGACGTTGGCCAACACCGCCTTCGCCGACGAGATCTTCGGCCGGTACACCCAGCTGATCACGCCGTTCTTCGAGGCCAACGACCGCGTCGCCGTCGCCGTGGACGACGCCGACCTGCGCCAGATCACCCTCCTGACCGGCGGCGTCTCCCGCCAGGTCGAGACCATCGCCAACCTCACCCGCCGCGTGATCCTCGACATCGTCGGCGGCGGCATCGACCAGCCGTCGGAGATCGCGACGGCCGCCGAGCTCAAGGCCGCGTTCGATGCGACGAACGCCCAGATCCTCGCCACCGAGGGCCGCTACGCCCGCCTCGTCGAGGAGCACTTCCCCCACGACATGGTGGACGCGTTCTCGGCGCAGGTGCAGGCGGCCATCCTCGGCCAGACGGTCGACGTGCCGAGCATGCTCGGGTCGCTCGACCGGCCCAACGCGGAGAACCTCGTGGGCTTCCGCGACGTGATGGTCGACGCCCTCAACGCCCGCGCCGACGACCTCAACAACGCCGCGTCGGGCCGGGAGCGGATCTTCGTCGGCATGGCCATCGCCACCCTCGCCGCGGCGCTCGCGCTCACCTGGCTCGTCTCCCGCTCCATCACCCGGCCGCTGCGATCGCTCACCCGGCAGGCGAAGGAGATGGCCGAGCGGCGCCTGCCCGACGCCGTCCGCGACATCCTCGACACGCCGCTGGGCGAGGACGTCTCGGTCCCGACCGTCGACCCCGTGCGGGTCACCACCCGTGACGAGGTCGCCGACGTGGCCGACGCCCTCAACACCGTGCAGGACACCGCGCTCGACCTGGCCATCGAGCAGGCGGTCCTGCGGCGCAACATCGCCGACAGCTTCGTGAACCTCGGCCGGCGCAACCAGAACCTGCTCGGGCGGCAGCTCGACTTCATCACCGAGCTCGAGTCCCACGAGACCGACCCCCAGTCGCTGGCCAACCTGTTCCGGCTCGACCACCTCGCCACCCGCATGCGCCGCAACGCCGAGTCGCTGCTGGTGCTGGCCGGCATCGACCCGCCCCGCAAGTGGGCCGCGCCGGTCCGGGTCAGCGACGTGATCCGGGCCGCGCTCGGCGAGGTCGAGAACTACCAGCGGGTGGCCGTGCGGGGTGTGGAGCCGGCCACCATCATCGGCTCGGCCGCGGCCGACCTGGCCCACCTGCTCGCCGAGCTCATCGAGAACGCCCTCGTGTTCTCGCCACCCGATCAGACCGTCGAGGTCCGGGGCCACAACCGCACCGACGGTCCGCTGGGCCGCAGCGGCTACACGCTCGCCGTGCTCGACACCGGGCTCGGCATGCCCCGCGCCGACCTGGCGGCCGCCAACCGCCGCCTGGCGGGAGCCGAGAGCTTCACCATCGCCCCGTCGAAGTACCTGGGCCACTACGTGGCCGGCAACCTCGCCGCCCGCCACGGCATCCGGGTCCACCTGGACGACACCCCCGGCAACGGCGTCACCGCCACCATCACGCTCCCGACGTCGATGCTGACCACCGACGAGGTGACCTCGCCGCCGGTGACCCCGCCCCATGGCCACCGGCCCGTGCCGCCACCCTCGCCCCCGGACCGACCCGCCGACCGACCCGCCGACCGGCCCGCCGTCGGCCCCGGGGCGAGCCCCGGCGGGGCCGGGCCACGGCCCCTCGGCCCCGGCACCGGGCCGACGCCGACGATCCCGCCGGGCGCGCCGTTCGTGCCCCGGCCCATGGAGACGCCCGCGCACGGCACCCCGGCCGTCGCCGCCGCCGGCCCGCCGCCGGCGGGAGATCCGCCGGCGGACCCTGCCGCCCCGTCGCAGGCGCCGCCGGTGGCCCCCGGCGGGCCGGTGCCCGGACGCCCGGCCCGCCCGGCGGCGTCCCCCGCCGGCTTCCCGGCGGCCGGCGGGTCGCCCTCGGCCGGCGCCGCGGGACGCCCCGAGCGCCTGTGGCCCGCCCGGCTCCCGGCGGTCACCCGCACGGGCGAGCAGCCCGCCGACCGCGGCGGCGCCGCAGCCGGCGACGCGGGGTCCGTGCCGGACGGCAGCGCGGCAGCGGGCCCGCCGCCCGTGCCCGGCCTCGCCCGGCGCCAGACGGGCCCGGCGACCGGCCGACCGGCCGCGGCCACGCCTGCGCTCGACGAGGCGCTGATCGCCACCTGGGAGCGGCACCGGCGCACCGGCACCGGGCCGGCGGGCCCGGCACCCAGCGTTCCGCCGGGCCCCACCGGCCGGCCGTCCGACGAGCTCACGCGCCGCGTGCGCGGCGCACAGCTCCCGTGGACCGGCGTCGTGCCCCTGCGCGGCGACCCCCACGGTCGCGGCGCCGTGCCGGAACGGCGGCCGACCGCACCCGCACCCGGCCGGGCCAGCGAGGTGCAGGCGTTGCTCACCGACTTCACCGCCGGCGTGCAGCGCGGCCTCGCCGAGGCCCGCCGGGCACGGCACGGCGGGGTCACGGCCGGCGCCAACGGGCACAGCGGCTCCTGAGAGCGTCCGCGGATAGGTCACGCCGGGCGCGAGTCACCGTGCTGCGTGGCCTGTCGGCCGAGCTGTGAAGCTGGTGCTTCCATGCCAAATCCCCACGCGTAGGCCGTGGCGAGCGCCCTATCCGCTCGGCCTCTCAACCGGCCCGCCGGTGGCGCGGCCGCGACCGGTCCCGCCCGCGCTGCCGCCGCCGGTGCGCGCGGCGGCGGGACTCAACCCTGCAGCACGACGAGGCGTGTCTCGGTCATCTCCCGCACGGCGTGCCGCGGGCCCTCGCGGGTGTTGCCGCTGTCGCGCACCCCGCCGTAGGGCTGCTGGTCGGCCCGCCAGGTGGGCACCTCGTTGACCAGCACCCCGCCGAAGTCGAGCGCCCGGGCCGCGGCCAGCGCGGTGTCGAGCCGGGCGGTGAAGATGCCGGCCTGCAGCCCGTAGCGGGTGTCGTTGGCCAGGGCGACCGCCTCGTCGAGGTCGTCGTAGGCGGCGACGCCGAGCACCGGCCCGAAGACCTCGTCCCGGCACACCCGCATGCCGGCCGTCACCCCCGTGAGCACGGTCGGCCGCAGCACGCCGTCGGCCGCCACCTCGCCGCCGATGGCCACCTTGGCCCCGCCGGCCACCGCCTCGTCGATCCACGAACGCACCCGTTCGGTGTCCCGCGGCGAGATGAGGGACGACACGTCGGTCTCCTCGGCCAGGGGCGGCCCCACCACGAGCGAGCCGACGGCATCGACCAGCGCGGCCACGACGTCGTCGTGGATCGACCGGTGCACGTAGACCCGCTGCGCCGAGATGCAGGACTGCCCGGCGTGGGAGAACCCGGCGACCCGCAGCTTGGCCACGGCCGCCCGCCAGTCGCCGTCGGCCGCGATGATGACCGGGCTGTTGTTGCCCAGCTCCAGCGACACCTTCTTGCGGACGGCCTTCCCCCGGATCGCCCAGCCGACCTCGGGCGATCCGGTGAAGGTCACCATCGCGACGTCGTCGTGCGTCACCAGCGGGTCGCCGACGGCGCTCCCCGACCCGGTGACGACGTTGAGGGCGCCCGCCGGCAGGCCGCACTCGTCGAGCAGCAGGGCGGCGAGGGCGAGGGCCGAGAGGGGTGTCTGGCTGGCCGGCTTGAGCACCACGGGACAGCCGGCGGCGATCGCCGGGGCCACCTTGTGGCCGACCAGGTTGAGCGGGAAGTTGAACGGGCTGACGGCCGCCACCACCCCGATCGGCACCCGGAGCGTGAACCCGACCTTGCCCTCCCCTGCGGGAGACGCGTCGAGGGGCACGACCTCGCCTGCCTGCGTGCGGGCCTCCGCCGCGCTGAACCGGAAGGTGTCCACCGCCCGGGCGGCCTCGACCCGGGCGGTCCTCAGCGGCTTCGCCGCCTCGGCGGCGATGGTCTGGGCGAAGTCCTCCAGCCGTTCGGCGAGCAGCCCGGCGGCCCGGTCGAGCACCGCGGCCCGTTCGTGCGCCGGCCACGGCCGGGCCAGATGCGCCCGGGCGGCGGCCACGGCCCGGTCGACGTGGCCGGCGTCGCAGGCCGGCACCCGGCCGACCTCGCTCCCGTCGTAGGGCGACCGCACGGCGATCTCGTCGCCGGTGGTCACGCGGTCGGCGCCGATGCGGGCGGGGGTCACCTCGGTCATGGCTGGCCTCCTGGGTCGCGGTGGTCGCGCGGCACGCTGCGCTACCCGTGGGTCTAGCCGCAGGGGTACGGTCCCGCACCGGATGGCACGATTCCCGTTCCTCGACTGGCCGGGCCCCCTGGCGTTCGCCCATCAGGGGGCGCACTCGCCGTCGGGGCCCGGCGAGAACACGATGGCCGCGTTCGAGGCCGCGGTGGCCATGGGCTACCGCTACCTCGAGACCGACGTCCACGCGACCGCCGACAACGTGGTGGTGGCGTTCCACGACGACCGGCTCGACCGGCTGACCGACCGCACGGGCCTGATCGCCGACCTGCCGTGGGCGGAGGTCAAGGCGGCCCGCGTCCGGGGCCGGGACGAGATCCCGCGGATCGAGGACGTGCTCACCGCCTGGCCCGACGTCCGCGTCAACCTCGATCCGAAGCACGACCGGGCCGTCGCCCCGCTGGCCGACCTGCTGGAGCGGACCGGGGCGCTCGACCGGGTGTGCATCGGGGCCTTCTCCGACCGCCGCCTGACCCGGCTCCGCGACCGGCTCGACGGCCGGGTGTGCATGTCGATGGGCCCGCGCCAGGTCGGCCGGCTGGTGGCCGCCTCGGGCGGGCTGCGGGTCGGGCCGTTCACGGCCGCCTGCGTGCAGGTGCCCGGCCGCCGGGGCCCGATCACGCTCGTCACCGAACGGTTCGTCGCCGCCGCCCACGCCCGCGACATGCAGGTCCACGTGTGGACGGTCAACGACGCGGACGAGATGCGCCGCCTCCTCGACCTGGGGGTCGACGGCATCATGACCGACGCGTGCGGGGTGCTGAAGGCCGTGCTGGAGGAGCGGGGCGCCTGGGTGGCGTGACCGGGCGCGACACTGGCCCCGTGGCCGACCTCCACCAGCCCCCGGCCCCGCCCGTCGCCGGGGCATCCGAGAGCGACCCCTCGCCGGATGCACCCGACGGCGATCTCTTGCCGGATGCACCCGACGGCGATCTCCTGGCGCTGTACCGGGCCCTGCTCGTCCCCCGCGCCGTCGAGCACAAGATGCTGACCCTGCTCCGGCGGGGCCAGCTCGGCAAGTGGTTCTCCGGCATGGGCCAGGAGGCGGTGTCGGTCGGCCTGGTGGCGGCGCTCCGGCCGGACGACTGGGTCCTGCCCGCGCACCGGAACCTGGCCGTGTTCACGGGCCGCGGCCTCGATCTCGGCGTGCTGTTCCGCCAGCTCCTGGGGCGCGAGGGCGGGTTCACCGGCGGGCGGGACCGCACGTTCCACGTGGGCATCCCCGAGCACCACATCGTCGGCATGATCAGCCACCTCGGGGCCATGGCCCCGGTGGCCTGCGGGCTCGCCCTGGCCGGGCGGCTGCGGGGCGAGGACCGGGTGGCCGCGGTCCTCGTCGGCGACGGCGCCACCAGCGAGGGCGACGTCCACGAGGCGATGAACCTGGCCGCGGTGTGGAAGCTCGGCGTGGTGTTCGTCATCGAGAACAACCAGTGGGGGCTGTCGACCCCGGCGGCCGACCAGTACGCGTGCGCCGACCTGGTCGACCGGGCGCCGGGCTACGGCATGCCCGGCGAGATCGTCGACGGCAACGACGTGCTGGCGGTGCGGGCCGCCGTGTCCCGGGCCGCCGGGCGGGCCCGCGCCGGCGGCGGGCCGACCCTGCTGGAGTGCAAGACGTTCCGCATGCGGGGCCACGAGGAGGCGTCCGGCAACGACTACGTGCCCGCCGACCAGATCGCCGCCTGGGCGGCGCGCGACCCGATCACGCGGCTGGAGGCCCGGCTCACCGCCCGGGGGCTGCTGTCCCCGGGGGAGCGTGATCGGCTCGGTGCCGAGGTCCGGGCGGAGGTCGACGGCCTGATGGCCGAGGCCCTGGCCGCGCCGGAGCCCGCCTCCACGCCGGGTGCCGAGCTCGACCGGGTGTACGCCCCGGCCGCGCCGTTGCGCCGCGCCGCGACCCGGCCGTGGACGGGCGCCCCGGCGGGGGGCGGCGAGCTGCGCTACGTCGACGCGGTGCGCGATGCCCTGGCCACGGCGCTGGCCGCCGACGACCGCATCGTGCTGCTGGGCCAGGACATCGCCGGCTACGGCGGCGTGTTCAAGGCGACCGAGGGACTGGTCGACACCTACGGCCCGGAGCGGGTGCGCAACACGCCGATCATCGAGTCGGGCGCCATCGGCGCCGCGCTCGGCCTGGCGCTGGACGGGTTCCGGCCGGTGGTCGAGATGCAGTTCGGCGACTTCGTGACCTGCGGGTTCAACCAGCTCGTGAACAACGTGGCCACCACCCGCTACCGCTGGGGCGCGCCGGTGCCGCTGGTGGTGCGGCTGCCCGTCGGCGGCGGGCTGGGCGCCGGGCCGTTCCACTCGCAGAACGTCGAGTCCTGGTTCTGCCACGTGGCCGGGCTCAAGGTGGTCGCGCCGGCCACGCCCGCCGACGCCAAGGGCCTGCTGCTGGCCGCGCTCGACGACGGCAACCCGGTGCTGGTGCTGGAGCACAAGCGCCTCTACCGCCGGGCCAGGGGGCCCGTGCCGGCGGGTCACCACACCGAGCCTCTCGGCCGGGCCCGCGTCGTCCGGCCCGGCCGCCACGCCACGGTGGTCACCTACGGGGCCGGGGTCGAGTGGGCGCTGGCCGCGGCCGAGGTGGTGGCGGGCGAGGACGGCAAGGACGTCGAGGTCGTCGACCTGCGTTCGCTGCGGCCGTGGGACCGGGAGACCGTGCTCGACTCGGTCCGGCGGACCTCGCGGGCGCTGGTGGCGCACGAGGCGCCGCTCATGGGCGGGTTCGGCGCCGAGGTGGCGGCGGTCGTCGGCCAGGAGGCCTTCGCCTGGCTCGACGCGCCCGTCGGCCGGGTGGGCGGGCTCGACACCCCCATCCCGTACGCCCCGCCGCTGGAGGCGACGTGGTCGGCGGAGGGCCGCCTCCTCCCCGCCCTGCGGGACCTCCTGGCGTTCTGAGGCCCGCTCTCCGCGGTTCCGGCGGCGATCCCGCCCGCCAGCAGCACCCACGGACGCCGGCTCGGCGAGCGAGGGCACGGGGCGGGCCGGCGGCTCAGGCCGGGGCGGCCGCCATGATGGCGTCGACCAGCACCGTGAGCCCGTGGTCGAGCTCGTCGTGGGTGATGGTGAGGGGCGGGACGAGGCGTAGGACGTTCTCGTCGGGCCCGCACGACAGCACGATCACCCCGGCGTCGAGGCAGGCGCGGCACACGGCCGCCGTGGTCGCCTTGTCGGCCAGCTCGACGCCGATCATCAGCCCGAGGCCCCGGATGTCGCGCACGGCGGGCGCGCCGCCCACGTCGCGGCGCAGCCGCTCGACCGTGTCCCGGCCGAGCTCCGCCACGCGGCGGTAGCCGTCGGTCTCCTCCAGCACGTCCAGGGTGGCCAGCGCGGCGGCGCACGCCACCGGGTTGCCGCCGAACGTCGACCCGTGCGCGCCGGTCGGCCACCGGTCCATCAGCGCACGGGGGGCGACGATGCCGGCGAGCGGCAGGCCCGAGGCGATGCCCTTGGCGAACAGCAGCACGTCCGGGCGCACCCCGTAGGCCTCGGCCGCGAACGGCCGGCCCGTCCGCCCGGCGCCGCACTGCACCTCGTCGAAGACCAGCAGGATGCCGTGCTCGTCGCAGCGGGCCCGCAGCCCCTCCAGCCACGCCCGGGGCGGCGGCACGTAGCCGCCCTCGCCCAGCACCGGCTCGACGATCATGGCGCCGACGTTCGCCGGCGGCGCCTCCAGGGCGAGCAGGCTGTCGAGCCCGGCCAGGGCGTCGGCCACGGCGGCGTCGGGTGTGGCGTGCTCGTGGGGGATGCAGTAGGGGGCGCGGTAGACGCCGGGCAGCAGTGGCTCGTAGCCCTCGCGGTAGCGGCCCTTGGCGCTGGTGAGGGTGGTGGCTGCGAGCGACCGGCCGTGGAAGGCCCGACGGAAGGCCACGACGCCGGGCCGGCCGGTGAGGCGGCGGGCGAGCTTGAGCGCCCCGTCGACCACCTCGGCGCCCGAGTTGGCGAAGAACACCTGCGGCTCGTCGAGGAACGGGCAGAGGCCGGCGATCCGCTCGGCCAGCCGGATGTTCAGGGTGTGGTGCACCACGACCGAGGTGTGGACCAGGGTGGCGGCCTGGTCGGCGATGGCGCCCACCACCCGGGGGTGGCAGTGCCCGGTGGTGTTGACCGCGATGCCGGCGCCGAGGTCGAGGTAGCGGCGGCCCTCGACGTCGATCAGGTGGGCGCCCTCGCCCCGCTCGGCCACGACGTCGTAGTACCGGGGCAGCACGCCCGCGAGGGCGTCGTGGTCGCGGGCGAGCCACGCGGCCGTCGCCCCGTGGGTCGCCGTGGCGGCGTCGGTCACGGTCATGGCCGCTCCTCGCGGTGCGTGTCGATCTGGGCCTTCTGGAGCCGGCCCGAATAGTCGACGTAGACGGTCTTGAGCTGGCTGAACTGCTCGATGCCGCGGGTGCCGGCCTCGCGGAAGCCGTTGCCGGTGTGCTTGGTGCCGCCGAAGGGCAGCGGGATCTCCGCACCGATGGTCGGGGCGTTGACGTAGACGATCCCGGTGTCGATGCGGTCGACGGCGCCCAGGGCAGCGTTGATGTCGCGGGTGTAGACGGCGGCCGACAACCCGTACTCGACGCTGTTCACGACCTCCAGGGCGTCGTCGAGGCCGGCCACCTCGAGCACCGCCAGCACCGGCCCGAACACCTCCTCCCGGGCGATGCGGTGCTCGGGCAGCACGCCGGTGACCACGGTCGGGCGGAAGAAGGCGCCTCCGTCGCAGCCGTCGACGGCGACGGGCTCGCCGCCGGTCGCGACCGTGGCGCCCTCGTCGACCGCGGCGGCGACCATCGCGGCGATGCGCTCCGCCGACGACCCGGTGATGACCGGCCCGACGTCGGTCGCCGGGTCCTGGGGGTCGCCGAGCCGCAGCTCACCCGCCCGCTTGACGATGCGGTCGACCAGCTCGCCGGCCACGTCGGGGTGGGCGATGAGCCGCGAGGTCGACGTGCAGCGCTGGCCCGACGTGCCGAACGCGCCGAACACGGCGCCCTCGGTGGCCAGGTCGAGGTCGGCGTCCGCCCGGACGACCATGGCGTTCTTGCCCCCCAGCTCCAGGGACAGCAGGCGCGGCCCGCTCTCCATGGCGGCCGCCGCCACCTTGCGGCCGGTGGGGACCGAGCCGGTGAAGCTGAGCGCGCCGACCCCGGGGTGGACGGCCAGGGCGGCGGCGGGCTCGGCGAACCCGTGGATGACCTGGACGAGGTCGGCGGGCACGCCGGCCTCCACGCAGGCGGCCACGAACGCCTCGCAGCAGGCGGGGGCGTGCTCGCTGGGCTTGATGACCACGCCGTTGCCGGCGAGCAGCGCCGGGAAGATCTTCCACGACGGGATGGCCACCGGGAAGTTCCACGGCGTGATCATCCCGACCACGCCGACGGGTTGGCGGGTGGTCCAGCACAGCTTGTCGCCCAGCTCGGACGGCACGGTCTCGCCCCAGGCGCCCCGGCCCTGGCCGGCCACGAAGTACGCCATGTCGACGGCCTCCTGCACGTCGCCGCCGGCTTCGACCAGCACCTTGCCGGCCTCGCGGCTGACGAGCGCGGCCAGCGCCTGCTTGTCGCGGGCGATGACGGCGCCGGCGGCGGCCAAGACGTCGGCCCGGGCCGGGACCGGGCGGCGGGCCCAGTCCCGCTGGGCGTCGCCGGCCCGGGCGACGGCCGCGGCGACCTCGGCTGCGCCGTGCACCGGGTACTCGCCGACGACGTCGTCGGGGCGGGCGGGGTTGACGGAGCGGAACGTCGTCGCCATGACGGTCTCCTGTGGGAACGGGCGCGGGTCTCCGGGAGGGGGTGCTGAAATGTCCGTTTCAGCCTCGTGGCCGACCGTATCATCTCGTTCATGTCCGAGGTGGCGACCCGCATCGAGCAGCACCGCGACCTGCTCTCCCCGTCCGAGCGCCAGGTCGCCGAGGTCGTCCTGCGCGACCCGGAGGCGATCGCGTTCGGCACCGTGGCCCGGGTGGCCGACGCCGCCGGCACCTCCGGCGCCTCGGTCGTCCGGCTCGCCACCCGGCTCGGCTATCCCGGCTTCACCGGCCTCCAGGCCGCCGTCCAGTCGGCCATCGGCCAGCAGCTCCGCCCGGCCGCGGAGCGCATCCGGGGCGAGCGCGGGTCCGACGTGGTGAGCCGCACGCTGCAGGCCGAGCTCGGCAACGTCCACCGGACCCTGGCCGCGGTCGACGCCGGCGCCTTCGACCGGGCCGTCGCCCTGCTCGCCGACGCCGGGCGGCACGTGCTGGTGGTGGCCGGCGACGCCGAGGCGGGCATCGGCGCCATGTTCGTCGCGGGCCTCGACCTCGTGCGCGAGGGTGTGACCCAGGTCGGCGGGTCGGACGTGGCCGTGGCCCGCCACCTGGCCGCGTGCGGGCCGGCCACGGTCGTGGTGGCGATCGACGTGCGGCGCTACGAGCGCTGGGTCGTCGATGCCCTGCGCCGGGCGGTGTCCGCCGGCGCCACGGCCATCGCGGTCACCGACAGCCTGCTGTCCCCCCTCGCCGGGCCGGCCGCCGTCACCTTCACGGTCGCCGCCGAGGGCGCCGGCGTGTTCGACAGCCATGTCGGCACCCTCGCCCTCACCAACGCGCTCGTCACCGGCACCGCCGGCCGCCTCCGACGCACCGCGGCCCGCCGGCTCGACGCGGTCGAGTCGGCGTGGCGGGACGCGGGCGCGCTCGTCGACCCGTGATCCCCGACCCCGGGTCGCTCGGCGACCACGGCCACGCCCGGTCCCACCACGGCCCGGATGGGCACCGGGCGCCGCGCCGACCGCGCGTCGCCGGTGGTCTAGCGTCCGCCCGATGGCGGGAGGAATTGCACAGGCGACCACGGTCCACGCCCCCTCGGGCATGGTGGCGACGGCCGACCACCTGGCCAGCTCGGCCGGGGTGGCGGCGCTCCGGGCCGGTGGCGACGCGGCAGATGCCGCGGTGGCCGCCGGCGCCGTCCTGGCCGTCACCAACCAGCACCAGTGCGGGATGGGCGGCGACCTCTTCGCGCTCGTCCACGATCCGGCCGGCGAGGTCACCGCCGTATGCGCGGCCGGGCGTGCGGGCTCGGGGGCCGACGCGCTCCAGGCCCGGATCGAGGGGCTCGACCGCCTGCCCCGCCACCACGACATCCGGGCCGTGACCGTCCCCGGGTGCGTGGACGGCTGGCTCGAGCTCCACCGCCGCTACGGCCGGCTGCCGCTCGGTCAGGTCCTCGACGCCGCGGTGACCTACGCCGCCACCGGCTTTCCCGTCTCGCGCCTGCTGGCCGCGACCGCGCCCGCCATCCTCGGCCTGGACGGCGGCGACGACTACCACGACCCGGCCATGGCCCTAGGCGGGAAGCTGCCGGCCGGCACCGTGATCCGCCGGCCGGGCGTCGCGGCCGCGCTGGAGGCCATCGTGGCCGAGGGCCGCGCCGGCTTCTACCAGGGCGTCTTCGGTGACGGCCTGCTGCGGCTGGGCGGCAACCTCTTCACCCGGGGCGACCTGGCCCGCAGCCAGGCCGACTGGGTGGAGCCGCTGCGGGTGCGCGTGTGGGGCCACGACCTCTACACGCCGCCGCCCCCGTCGCAGGGGTACCTGACGCTGGCGGCCGCCTGGGTGGCGGCGGGCCTCGACCTGCCCGACGATCCCTACGACGCCGCCTGGGCCCACCTCCTGGCGGAGTCCGCCCGGGCCGTCGGCCTCGACCGCGACGCCGTGCTGTTCGAGGGGGCCGACGGCCCCGGGCTCCTGGCCGAGCAGCGGCTCGCCGCCCAGCGCGCCACCATCGATCCGGCCCGCCGCGGCGCCGGCCCGCCGCTGGCCGCCGTGGGCGGCACGACGGTGTGCTGTGCCGTGGACCGCGACCGCATGGGCGTCACCCTCATCCAGTCGAACGCGTCGGGCTGGGGCGCGCACATCGTCGAGCCCGAGACCGGCATCTTCCTCCACGACCGGGGGCTGGGGTTCAGCCTGGCCGACGATCACCCCGCCGCCTTCGCTCCCGGCGCCCGCCCGCCCCACACGCTGGCGCCCGCCCTGGTCACCCGGCCGGACGGCTCGCTGCGGGCCGTCCTCGGCACCATGGGCGGCGACACCCAGCCCCAGGTCCTCCTGCAGTTGCTGGCCCGCCTGCTGCACCACGACCAGCCGCCCGGCGCCGCGGTCGACGCGGGGCGGTTCATGCTGGGCGACGGCGACTTCGACACGTGGGCGGGCGACGGCCCGGGCCACGTGCGCATCGAGGCCCACACGCCCGGCACGTGGGAGACCGGGCTGACCGACCGGGGCCACGACGTGCGCCGCAGCCGCCACGAGATCGACCACGCCTTCGGCCACGCCCAGGTGATCGAGGCGGTCGACGGCGTGCTGGCCGGCGTCGCCGACCCGCGGGCGCTCGACGGCGCGGCCAGCGGCTACTGATCCGGGCCACACCCGCGCCGCGCCGGGGCGGCGAGCCGGCCACCGCCGGCACCCCCGGCGGCCAGGTCCGCACCGATGAGCTCCCCGTCTGAGCTCCCCGTCGCACCGCGGTCGTCGGGGGCAGGCCACCCACCGGGATGACCGCGCCGGCGGTCACTCCGGGTCGGCGAAGGACGGGTCTCGCTTCTCGAAGTAGGCGGCGACCGCCTCGACCTGGTTGGGCGTGCCGATGAGCGAGCCGATCACGTGGCGCTCGTCCGCGTACTGCTGGGGGAGGGGCACGGTGCCGGCCTGGTCGAGCAGGCGCTTCACACCCCGGATGGCGTGGGGGCTCCTGGTCGCGATCTCGGCCGCCAGGGCCAAGGCGTCCTCCAGCGGCGTCTCGCTCGTGCGGGTGGCCAGGCCGATGCGGGCCGCCTCCTCGCCGTCGACCATGCGCCCGGTCCAGGTCAGCTCCTTGGCCACGTCCGGCCCGACCAGCCGGGGCAGGGTGGCCGTCCCCGTCATGTCGGGCGACAGGCCCCAGCGGATCTCCAGCACCGACAGCTTGGCCTCGGGGTGGACGATGCGGATGTCGGCGCCGAGCGCGATCTGCAGGCCGCCGCCCAGGCAGTGCCCGCGGATGGCAGCGATGACCGGTACCGGCACCTCGGACCAGCAGTGCGCCGCCTGCTGGGCGAGGTGCGTGATGCGCCCGTCGACCCGGCCGATCGACCCGATGTCGCCGGTGGCGTCCTCGCCCGGCGCGTCGGCGCCCCGGTCGACCGTGCCCCGGCCGCCGGCCATGGCCATGAACCCGGCGAAGTCGAGGCCCGCCGAGAAGGCCCGTCCCTCGCCCGACAGCACGACGGCCCGCACGGCGTTGTCGCGGGCCAGGCGGGCACCCGCCTCCACCAGCGCCAGGATGAGGTCGCCGTCGAGGGCGTTGAGCTTGTCGGGGCGGTTGAGCCTGACGTCGGCGACGCCGTTGTCGATCTTGACGGTCACGCGGTCGGACATCGGTAGGGCCTCCCTGGTCGGCACCACTCTGCCTCATGCCCGGCGGGAGCGGGTTACCGTTCGCCGCGATGGCCGACATCCGCACCCTCCCCGTCACCGCCGATCTCATCGACTACGTGGTCGACCACGGGACCTGGCCCGTCGACGACGTGCTCGCGGAGCTCCGCACCGAGACCGAGGCCCTGGGCCCTGCCGCCGGGATGCAGATCGGTCCCGACCAGGGCCAGCTCCTCACGCTGCTCACCCGGGTGGCCGGCGCCGGGCTGGCCGTCGAGGTGGGGACGTTCACCGGCTACTCGTCGCTGTGCATCGCCCGGGGGCTGGCGGCCGGCGGCCGGCTGATCTGCTGCGACGTCAGCGAGGAGTGGACGGCGGTCGCCCGCCGGGCCTGGTCCCGGGCCGGCCTGGCCGACCGCATCGACCTGCGCATCGCCCCGGCCGCCGAGACGCTGCGGGCGCTGCCCACCGACACGCCGATCGACCTCGCCTTCATCGACGCCGACAAGCCCGGCTACCGCACCTACTACGAGGAGATCGTGTCCCGGCTCCGGCCCGGCGGGTTGGTGCTGCTCGACAACGTGCTCTGGAGCGGGAACGTCGCGGACGAGAGCGTGCAGGATGAGAACACCGAGGCCATCCGCGCCATCAACGCCCACGTCGCGGCCGACGACCGCGTCGAGGCCGTGATGCTCCCGATCGCGGACGGGCTCACCATCGCCCGGAAGCGCTGACAGCGTCTGCGTCGAGATACGTCCGCATAGCGGACGAAATCCACCGCAGACGTAGCCTGCTTTCCATGACGATCACGCCTCCGGCCCAGATCGACGCACCCACGCTCAACAAGCAGCTGCGCGCCACCTTCGACGCTGGGAGGACCCGACCGCTCGCCTGGCGGGAGGCGCA
>DASSGC010000226.1:0-3678 GCA_035693765.1 Acidimicrobiales bacterium | reverse complement strand
CGCCGGCTGCGGGTGCTGTGGCGCCTGCGGGCGCCCGATCGCGCCCCGGACGTGGTGGTGGCCTCGGTGCGGGCGCTGGTGCAGCGGCTCGGGCCCCACGTCGAGGACATCGAGCCCGTCACCGTCCTCCCGGGCCAGCAGATCGACCGCGACGACCTGGTGTCCGACCTGGTGTCCGCCGGCTACCGCCGCGAGGAGATGGTCGAGCACCGGGGCGAGGTCGCCGTGCGGGGCTCGATCGTCGACGTGTTCCCCTCGACCGCCGACCGCCCGGTCCGCATCGACCTGTGGGGCGACGAGGTCGACCGCCTCACCGAGTTCTCGGTGTCCGACCAGCGCTCGACGGGCGACGTGGGCCGGGTCGACATCTTCCCCTGCCGCGAGCTGCTGCCCACCGACGCCGTGCGCGAGCGGGCCGAGCGGCTGATCGGCCTGCAGCCCTGGGGCCGCGAGCAGTGGGAGCGCCTGTCGCAGGGCCTGACCTTCGACGGCATGGAGTCGTGGCTGCCCTGGCTCACCCGCGACGAGCACATGCTGGCCGACGTGGTGGGCGACGACGCCCAGATCCTGCTGTGCGAGCCCCGCCGCATGCGCGACCGCGCGGCCGACCTGCTGGCCGAGGAGGCCGACCTGGCCGCCACCCTGGCCGTGACCTGGGGGGCGGTCGACAACCGCGCCCTGCCGCCGACCCGCAGGCGTGACGCCGGGCGGTCGCCGTCTCGAGAAGCGGAACGGTCGGCCGCGCACGGGTTCCCCCGCCTCCACCTCGACTTCGATCGGCTGCTCAGCCACACGAAGGCGCCCGTGTGGCAGGTCGTCGGCGTACCCGACAGCCCCGACACCCCCCAGGTGCAGGCGTCGGCCTGGGACCCGGTGGTGGGCGACGGCACGGGCCTGCTGAGCCGGCTCGTCCGCCTCCAGCAGGACGGCTACCGGATCGTGGTCGGGGCCGACGGCGACGGCTCGGCCGCCCGGCTGCGCGACCTGCTGGCCGGCGAGGGCGTGACGGCCGAGATCGTGGTGGCCCCGCTGGAGCGGGGCGCCGTGCTGCGCTCCGTCAAGCTCGCGGTGCTGGCCGAGTCCGACCTCACCGGCCGCCGCCGGGCGCACCGCCGGGCACGGCCCCGCCGCCGCGACGCCGAGGGCTTCTTCGACGACCTCAAGAAGGGCGACTACGTCGTCCACCACCAGCACGGCGTGGCCCGGTACGGCGGCATGGTGAAGCGGGCCATCGGTGGCGTCGACCGCGACTACCTGCTGCTCGAGTACAAGGGCGACGACCGGCTGTACGTGCCGTCCGACCAGATCGACGCCGTGCGCCACTACACGGGGGGCGACAGCCCGAGCCTCAGCCGCCTCGGCGGCGACGGCTGGCAGCGCACCAAGGCCAAGGTCCGGGCTGCGGTGGCCGAGATCGCCCAGGAGCTGGTGGTCCTCTACCAGAAGCGGCTCCAGGAGGGCGGCACCGCCTTCTCGGAGGACACGCCGTGGCAGCGGGAGTTCGAGGACGCGTTCCCGTACCAGGAGACGCCCGACCAGCTCACGGCGATCGCCGACGTCAAGGCCGACATGGAGGAGGCTCGGCCCATGGACCGCCTGGTGTGCGGCGACGTGGGCTTCGGCAAGACCGAGGTGGCCATCCGGGCGGCGTTCAAGGCCGTGCAGGACGGCCGGCAGGCGGCCGTGCTGGTGCCCACCACGCTGCTGGCCCAGCAGCACTTCCAGACGTTCAGCGAGCGCTTCGCCGGGTACCCCGTGCGGGTCGAGGTGCTGTCGCGCTTCCTGACACCCGGGCAGGCCCGGAAGGTGGCCCGCGACGTCGAGGCGGGGGCGGTCGACATCGTGATCGGCACCCACCGGCTGCTGTCGGGCGACGTGACGTTCAAGAACCTGGGCCTGCTCGTGGTGGACGAGGAGCAGCGCTTCGGCGTGAGCCACAAGGAGCAGATCAAGCGGTTCGCGACCGGGGTCGACGTGCTGACGCTCACCGCCACGCCCATCCCGCGGACGCTGGAGATGAGCCTCACCGGCATCCGCGACCTCACGCTGCTGAACACCCCGCCGGCCGAGCGCCAGCCGATCCTCACCTACGTCGGCGAGCAGGACGACCGGGCCGTGGCCGAGGCCGTCCGCCGCGAGCTCCTACGCGAGGGCCAGGTGTTCTTCGTCCACAACCGGGTGCAGGACATCGAGCACGTGGCCGCCCACCTGCGCGACCTGGTGCCCGAGGCCCGGGTGGCGATCGCCCACGGCCAGATGGACGAGGGCTCGCTGGAGAAGGTGGTGCTCGACTTCTGGGAGGGCGAGTACGACGTGCTCGTCTGCACGACGATCATCGAGTCGGGCATCGACATGCCCACGGTGAACACGCTGGTGGTCGACCGGGCCGACCTGCTGGGCCTGGGCCAGCTCCACCAGATCCGGGGGCGGGTCGGGCGGTCGGGCCAGCGGGCCTACGCCTACCTGTTCCACCCCCGCGACCGGGTGCTCACCGAGGAGGCCTACGAGCGGCTGAAGACCATCGGCGAGGCGACCGAGCTGGGCTCCGGCTTCAAGATCGCCATGCGCGACCTCGAGATCCGGGGCGCCGGCAACCTGCTCGGCACCGGCCAGTCGGGCCACGTGGCCGCCGTCGGCTACGACCTGTACTGCCAGATGGTGAGCGAGGTGGTGGCCGAGCTGAAGGGCGAGGACGTCCGGGAGCCGGCCGAGATCAAGCTCGACCTGCCGCTCGACGCCCACCTGCCCCCGGCCTACGTCGGCAAGGAGGAGCTGCGGCTGGAGGCCTACCGGCGCCTGGCGGCGGTCACGACCGAGGCCGAGGTCGACGACATCCGGGCCGAGTGGGAGGACCGCTACGGCCCGGTGCCGGACGAGGCGGTCGCGCTCCTGGAGGTGGCCCGCCTGCGGGCCGAGGCGGCCCGCCTCGACATCCGCGAGCTGAACGTGGTGAAGGTGACCGGCATCGGTGCCGCGGTGTGGACCGCCCGCATGTCCCCGGTGAAGCTCAAGGTCAGCGAGGAGGTGCGCCTCAAGCGCCTCGTCCCCAAGGGCCTGTACAAGGCCGACATGGGACAGCTCGTGATCCCGGTCAAGGGCGGGCGGTCGGTGGCCGCCGAGCTGGTCGACATCCTCCAGTCGCTGTTCCCCGTGAAGGAGGCCGCCTGATGATTTGGCGCGGGAGCACCAGCTCGACAGCTCGGCCGACCGGCAACGCAGCACGGTGACACGTGGCGGTGTGACGTAGAGGCCGAGCGGATAGGGAGCTCGCCACGGCCTACGCGTGGGGATTTGGCGTGGAAGCACCAGCTCGACAGCTCGGCCGATCGGCAACGCAGCACGGTGACACGCGCCGGCGTGACCTATCCGCTCGAGTCCGTAGCCGTGTAGTCGGGTCGAGGACCCGGGCCGCCGCGGCCTGCGGTTCACGATGACGCCCAGCGCGGTCGGGTGTTAGCTTTCCGCTTCGTGGGGGACCTGGGGAAGACAGCTCGACCGACCGCGCGTGTGCTCGCCGCCCTCGCGCTGCTGACCGGGTGCACCCTGGCGTTCCAGGTGGTGTTCACCCGGATGATGTCGTCGGTGCTGGCGTACCACTTCAGCTTCCTCGCCATCTCCCTGGCGCTGCTGGGCACCGGCGCCGGCTCGCTCCTGATCTACGTGCGGCCGTCGTGGTTC
>DASSGC010000225.1:0-11655 GCA_035693765.1 Acidimicrobiales bacterium | reverse complement strand
AGCACATGCGGATGACGGCCGGCGTCCTGGAGGAGTCTGCGCCTCCGCCTGTTCGCGAACGCCCGTTCGCCAAGCACCGGCACGGCCTGCGGCATCCCGGCAAGGGATGATGGATGGCCCCGCCGAGCCCACCCGCACACGCAGCTCGTGAAGTTCCCGGCCCATCTCGACGAGACGACCCGCTACCGCGGCACGTTCACACTTCACGTTGACCCGGCCACCGGTCAGCCGCTCACCGATCCAATCGTCCTCCCGCTCGAGATCGACCGGCGCGTGCGCACGCTCCCCGGGGGTGGCGCCCACACCGCCGTGCTGGAAGAGGCGGTCACCTACCGGATCGCAGGCACGACGCAGCGCGAGCGGCACCACTACGTGATCGACCGCCGGTCGATGCAGAACCGTGACGACGAGCGCAGCTGGTCGTTCTCGCCGGAGAACCGCATCGACCCGGCTGGCACCTACCGGGTGACGCTCCCGCTGGGTGCCAGTGCCGATGGCAGGTACCGGATCTGGGAGAACGAGCCGGGCATGTCGTTCTGGATGGTCCGTGACCCGGCCCGTGCCCACATGCGGCAGAACGGCCTCGAGCTCATCGGGCTGCAGGAGATCTGGCACGGCGTGCCGGTCGCGCCGTATTACCGCGCCGAGCTCCGCAAGCAGGGCTTCCCCCTCGATCTGACGTTCGTCCAGCTGGCGGCGAGGCTCACCGCCAGCGGTGTCGACGTCGAGCGCGCCCTCGAGGCCCTGCCCCACGCCGACGTGTCGCTCGTCGCCGAAGCACGCGACGTGCGGCTGCCGCTGCGCTTCTTCCGCGACAACGACGGCCACGCGCTGGTCGAACCCCGCACGGGAGCGATCGTCGACCTGGTGTACTCCGACGAGGCGATCACGGCGACACCAGACCTGGCGCCGCTCCGCGAGCTGCGCGATGCTCTCGGCCGGTCGGTGTCCTCGCCGGAGATCGCCGCCCTCGCCGACGCCCTCGACGCGATGGATCGGGCCGCGCCGGCGCCGGTGTACTCGCTCCACTACGAACAGACGGCAGCCTCGGTCGCCGAGGCGGCGCGGCGCACGAGGGAGGATCTGCGGCAGCTAGACCTCGTCGAGGGCTATGTCCCCGGGGGCCTCGCGGCGCTCTCGGTGGTCCTGCTCGCCCTCGCCGGCCTCGGCCGATGGCGGCGGCGGCCGACAGGGCGTCCGGTCGAGCCCGAGCCAGGCCGAGCGGACAGGCCCGCAAGTGGGCACTGAACAGGACGGGATGGACAGCGTGAGCCACGGCCAGACAGCGAGGCCTCTCAGCAACACAGCACCGCAACCCGCGCGCGAAGTGACCTCTCCGCGCACGCTGTTGGGCCGGGGCCCGTTCAGCCCGTGCCAGGGAGGGCTTCCTCGTAGGTCGTGCGCTCCGGAACGAGGAACTCGAACGCACGGCGGCGTACGTGGCGCTGCCACCACCGGTTGGCGCGCTCGAGCCGGAACAGCAGCGGCCACAGCCGCCGGTCGTTGTCGTAGATCCTGGTCGCCTCCGCACGCGAGATCGGCGGGGCCACGCTGGCGTTCACCTCGGTGAGCACCCGGTCGACCCACGGGTCGAGCCGCTCCTTGAGCAGGCCGGCGGTCATGTCGACCAGCGCGCCCCGTGCCGTCGTCCACCGGCGGATCAACGTGACCATCTCGCGCCGCACCACCGGGCGGACCGGTGCGGGGAGCACGGCCAGGAACGGGGTGATGTCGAAGGCGGGACGGCCGTGCTCGTCGAGCAGGAACGGCGTCGTGAGGTCGAGCTGCCAGGGCTCGCCGTCCAGCCACGCCCAGTTGCTCAGATGCGCGTCCACGCCGAGGCGGGGGTGGGTGACCCGCACGACGGATCCGCCGTAGCTCGACGGGTGGAAGAAGGGGTCGCGGGCGAAGAACGCGTCGACGCGCTCCCCGAACGAGCACGCCGCGATCGGGTACACGCCCCCGGACAGGCCCTTGCCGGCCACCAGCAGGTCGGGCGCGACGCCCCAGCGCTCGCACGCCCAGACCCGCCCGGTCCGCCCCAGGCCGGACTGGACCTCGTCGAGGATCAGCAGCGCGCCCCGCTCGTCGCAGATCTCGCGGACCCTCGGCCAGTAGTCGTCGGGCGGGACGAGGTAGCCCGCGGTCGCGGGCACCGTCTCCATGCACACCGCCGCGGTCTCGTCGTCGACCGCACGCTCGACCGCGGCGATGTCGCCGAACGGCACCTTGCTGATCCCCGGGACCAGCGGCGCGAACCAGTGCGAGTCGCGCTCCTCGTCCATCGCCAACGCGAAGCCGACGTGGCCGTGATAGCCGTGCTCGGCCGACACGATCCCGGTGCGCCCCGTCGTGGCGCGGGCGAGCTTGCAGGCGACCTCGACCGCCTCGCCGCCGCCCGGTGTGAAGAACGTGTACCGGAGATCGCCGGGCAGGGTCCGGGCCAGCGCGGCTGCGCCCCGCGCCCGCACGGCGGACGGGACCAGCCAGTCGCCCATGTCGCCCAGCTCCTGGAGGGCGCGGGTGAGGGCGCGGATCGCGAACTCCGGGCGGTGGCCGAAGTTGAACACGCCGCCCGAGCTGTGGCAGTTCAGGTATGCCTTGCCATCGAGATCCCAGATGCGCACGCCCTCGCGGCGTCCCTGGACGATCCGCAGCCCGAGACGCCGGAACGCGTCCACCTTCGCGGCGGACACGTGGCGCGCCACGAGCTCGAGCCCGGCCTCGTTCGAGTCGGGAAAGGCTCGTGTCGTGCTGCTGGCCACGTCGACCATCTCGAACCAGGTGGACGCCCGACACCCTGCCAGCGGCAAGGTCTCAGGCGGGGGACCACCGCCTCACTTCAACAGACCCGGGGACAACCTCGTTCTCGACGGCGCAAGGTTCGGGGCGCCGACGCATCCAAAGCGCTGTACGACCCGGCAGAGGTGCGGGACGCGGTTGACTTCCCCAGCGATACCGCCAGCGCCCGCTCAAGCGCTTGCGAATGATCTCGCGCTCGCCCCTTGTCCTGTGAGGTGAGCGCCGGTAGCTCTGCGACAAGGTAATATCTTGTTACAGCGCCGTGTTCCTGCTCGACGCCGGTGGGCATGGCCATGTGGCTGGCGGCGTCTCCTTTGATCACTCCGTGGTGGATGCCACGCGTGGAGAGGGAGATGTCCCGGAGCCTTCTCTCGTGGTCCTGCCCGGAGGTTCAGCCGAGGGGGCGACCCATGGCAACGAAGCGCGCGAGTGGACCTCGTCCGCGGCCCGAGCGGGGGGCTGGCGAGTGGCGCAACGGCAAGTGGCATGGCAAGTGGATGTTCTCGTTCACCAGTGCCCACCCGCGACCTGACGGTGGGCGGCGGGAGATCTTCCGGCGGGGGTTCGGGACGAGGAAGGAGGCCCAGGCCGAGCTGGATCGTCTCCTGGCCGAGGACCGGCCGCCGGAGGCAGACGGGCTGACGGTGGGAATGGTGCTCGACGACTTCGTCGCCGAGAAGACGTTGGCTGGCCGGGCGCCGAACACGATCGCTCAGCACCGCTGGGCTGCGAACCGGGCGAAGGAGCTGTGGGGCGGGTGGCCGGCCACGCAGCTCACCTACCGGCATCTCAACAGCCAGTACCTCGCCTGGCAGCAAGAGGGCCGGAAGCAGTTCCGGCGCGGACAGGGGACGACGACCACGGACGAACCGCTGTCCAACCGCTCGATCGAGGCGTTCCACCGGTCCGTGAAGGCCGCGTTCCAGCTCGCGGTCAACCGGGGCCTGGTGACAACCAACCCGGCGGCGCTCGCCACGCCGCCATCGGCTGGGGAGCAGAACCTGCGGTGGTGGTCGCCGGAGCAGGTGGGAGCGTTCATCGCCTACGACCACACCACCAGGGACCTGCCCACCGGCATGGTCGATGTGCTGGCGGACACCGGTGGTCGACGCGGGGAGACGACCGCGCTGCGCTGGACCGACCTCGACCTCGAGGTCGGAACCGCCACGATCCCCCGGCAGCTCGTGGTCCATCCCGACACTCACAAGGTTGAGGCCAGACCTACCAAGCGGCCACGGTCCAAGTCGACCATCAGCCTGCATCCCGACACGATCGCGGCGCTTCGGCAACGCCGTGCCGAGCAATCCGCCGAGCGGCTGGCGATGGGCGATGGCTGGCCCGGCCCCGAGGACATCTCTCACGACCTCGTCTTCACGTTCCCCAACGGCCGACTCGTGCGACCGGACACCCTCACTCGCATCATCGACAGGATGTCGACCGCGGCTGGGCTGCCCCGGCTGACCCCACACGGCCTACGGCACAGCTTCGCCACGGCCGCGCTGAAGGCCCGAGTGCCGGTCGAGGTGGTGGCGGCACGGTTGGGGAACACGGTGCGCGTGGTGCAGGAGATTTACGCCCACGTCATCCCCAGCGACGACCAGGCTGCGGCGCAGCTCGTTGGGGACCTCTACCGGGCCGGCGACAAGCCCAAGCGTGATCGCAGGATGATCGCAAGCGCAGGTGAAGAGGACGAAACGGGCGAGCACAGGGCGGCAGCGTCGTGAGAAGAACGTACAGGTCAGAGCACAGATCGACATCCGGCGACACCACCGTTCAGGGCTTGTAGTTTCCTGGGGGTCAAGGGGTCGCAGGTTCAAGTCCTGTCAGCCCGACCACAGTGACCAGGGCTCCGGCCCTGGTCACTCGTCGTTGGGGGCAGGGTCTGCGGGGCAGGGTGGCCAGTCCGTTGCCGGCGGCCAACGGAGAAACCCTTGGCGTTCGGGGGATAGGCGCGACGCGTCGATGCCCTTGGCGATGTCGAGGGCATCGCCTGCGTCTCCGAGATCGACAGCAACGGCGACGGCGTGGGGCTGCACGTTGGTCGGTCCGAAACTGATGGCCCGCTCGTCACGATCCGTGCGCACCTGGACGTCCGTGAGGGTGGTCGAGGAGACTGCGACGGCAAGCCGCTCGGTGCGACCGCTGGAGGTTGGGAGTCTCGATGGAGATCACGGCCCACAACCCGACCGACGGGGTCTATCCGGCGACCGGCGACTACATCCACGCGCTCGAGGTGCGTGGCGCCGGCAGGCTCCTGTTCGTCGCCGGGACCATGGGCCTCGACCAGGACGGTGCCGCGGGAGCCACGCTGGCCGAGCAGCTCAGGCTCACCTGGTCGAACATCAGGGCGATCCTTGCCTCAGCCGACATGACACTGGACCACGTCGTGCGGGTGACGAGCTACATGCGTGACGCCGACTACGCAGACGCCAACGCGGAGGCACGCGTGGACGCGCTTGGCGGCCGCCTGGTGCCGACGACGGCCATCGTCGTGGAGACCCTTGTCTCTGACTGGCTCGTTGAGATCGAAGTCATCGCCGCCGCGTGATCATCCCGGCTCACCCTGCGGGCAGGGCAACGCTCGATCGAACCTGGCCGCGGGAGGAACGTTAGGTCCGATCGAACCGGGACAGCCGGGGGCGACGTCCATCGGGCCGTGAGACCGATCGACCCACTCTGAGGCCGATCAGAAGTTCACGCTCTGCGCTGGCCGCGGCTGGGCACACGACTGGCCGCCTGCCGGCAAGTCCTGGTGGCCGCTGACAGCCGGGAGCTAACCCTCGGCGGTGTGCGCCAGGCACCGCGCTGCGGGGACGCGCTTTCCTGCTCGATGTGTGCGAGACGCCGTCACCTCGAATCCACCATCGCCGGAGTCGCCGTCGCCGGAGTCGCCGTCGCCGCAGGCGGCTGCCACCAGCACGGCGCGTTACGGTCTGTCGTCTGGGAGCCGCCGCTTCAACAGAACGATGGGGTGCACCCAGCGCCATCCCACGCCCCACGATGACACCATCGCCACGGCTTCCCACCCCTCGCGACCCAGCCGGTTGAGGTCCTTGATGTCCTTCTGCGGCTTCGCGAGGTCGAAGGTCATGTACTCCCATTCCTGCATGCCCCCGCTGTAACCCAACCGATTCTCCTCGTCTACCGCGATCCGCCGCGACTGAACTCCACTCGTTCACCCTCGCGCCAGATCTGCCGATCTGCTGTCGATCGCGGACCGGCTTCTGAGCAGAATGAGCGGCCAGAACGGCTCGAGCGCCGACCGACCTTCCCTCCACGTGCCGAATGACGTCACGCTCCCGGCGTCCAGGGCCGCTCCGCCAGCTCCGTCCGACGACGCTGAGGGCCAGCCCTGCTTCCTTCGGGTCCACCGCAAGATCGTTTCACGATCGCCCCCGACGTAACGGCGCAGTACGTGCTGCACCAACTCGACGAGGACATCGCCGCCGGCGCGACCGTCGTGCTCACCCCGGACCGAGCCCGCATACGCCGCCTCTGCCCTGATCAACCCGGCGCTCACCGCCGGAGCCCACCAACCCGCACCGCGCGAACCCCGGGATGGCTCAGCGCGCGGCGACACTGAGAGCCGGCACGGAGGATCTCGCTATCTCGGCCCACGCCATGCCCTCCGCTCGGAGCTGTTCGCCAAGCGGTGTCGCAGACCTCGCCCAGCGGAGGTGAACCGCAGGCAAATCGGCGGCGGGCGTCCCGGTTTCGGCCTGGCGGTCGTTAACGCACACGGGGACGCGAAGGATGGGTTGTGACGGGTAGTGGCGGAGGGCGGGCCATCGGCGATGAGTGGCCGGCGGAGATCGACACGAGCGTGGCCCATCCGGCCCGCGTGTACGACTACTACCTCGGGGGCGTCACCAACTTCGAGGTCGACCGCGTGGCCGCCGAGCACGCCGCCGCCGTGCACCCCGGCGGCCTCGAGACGGTACGGGCCGGGGTGCGCAGCAACCGGGCCTTCCTGGTCCGGGCCGTGCAGTGGCTGGCGGGCGAGGCGGGTGTCCGCCAGTTCCTGGACATCGGCTCGGGCATACCCAGCAGCGACGACGTCCACGCCACCGCCCAGCGGACCGCTCCGGACTGTCGCATCGTCTACGTCGACAACGACCCGATCGTGCTCGCTCACGCCCATGAGCTGAGCAGCACGCCGGAGGGTGCCGTCGAGTCCATCCAGGGTGATCTGCGCGATCCCGACAGCATCCTCGAACGGGCATCCGCGACGCTGGACCTCAGGCGGCCCGTGGCCGTGATGTTGGTGGGGATCCTGCACTTCTTCCCGCCGGCTGACGACCCCTACGGCATCGTTCGCCGCCTTCTCGCCGCGGTTCCGTCGGGGAGCTATCTCGTGGTCGGCCATCTGGCCAGCGACATCCACGCGGAGGAGATGGCCGAGGTCGCCCGGCGCTTCACCGAGATGACCAACGAGAGATGGGTCTTGCGCAGCAACGCCGAGGTCGCCCGCTTCTTCGACGGTCTGCACCTGGTCGAACCCGGGGTCGTCCAGATCGATCAGTGGCGCCCCCTCGACGGGCCGGAACCGGTCCTTCCTCCCGAGGGTCGGGTGAACCCGCTCCACGTCGGCGTGGCACGCAAGCCGTGAACCCCCGCCCGGCAGCGTGACCGCCGGACTGTCAATCGCCTCGGCAGCGTGACCGCCGGACGTGTCAATCGCCCCGGTAGAGGCAATAGTCCTGGGGTGGGACCGTCCGAGACGACGTTGGTGGTGGCCGCCCAGCACGGCGACTCGGAAGCATTCGAGCAGCTCGTCGATCTGCACCGCCGGTCGCTGCGCGCGCACTGCTACCGCATGCTCGGTTCGCTCCAGGACGCCGAGGATGCCCTCCAGGAGACGCTGCTCGCCGCATGGCGGGGGTTGGGCGGGTTCGAGGGGCGCAGCTCGTTGCGCACGTGGCTCCATCGCATCGCCACCAACGCGTGCCTGCGGCTGGCCGGGCGCCGGCCCCAGCGGGTGCTGTCGTCCGACCGGGGTCCGGCCTGGACCGACGTCCACGATCTCGGCGAGTTCGACACGGAGGACCTCGCCTGGCTGGAGCCCTATCCGTCGGAGCCCGAGGCCACCGACCCCGTCGCCCGCTACCAGCAGCGCGAGAACGTCGAGCTGGCCTTCATCGCCGCGCTGCAGCGGTTGCCGGCCACCCAGCGCGCGGTGCTGATCCTCCGGGAAGTGCTGGAGCTCCCCGCCGCCGAGGTGGCCGAGGCGCTGGACACGACCGTGGCGTCGGTGAACAGCGCGCTGCAGCGGGCCCGCAAGACCGTCGACCACCGGATCGTCGAGGGCACGCAGGCCGGGGAACTGCAGGCACTGGGGGAACGCGGCCGGCGCGATCTCGTGGCGGCGTTCGTGGCGGCATGGGAGCGGGCCGACGTGGACGCGCTGCTCGGCATGCTGGCCGAGGACGCACGCTTCACGATGCCGCCGTTTCCTGCCTGGTTCCAGGGGAGGGGCGACATCGGGCGGTTCCTGGCCGAGCGGACCTTCCAGAACCCCTGGCGTGTTCGGCCGCTGGTGGTCAGCGGCCAGCTCGCCCTGGCCTGTTACCGGCGCGATCCCGACGACGGCCGCTTCCTGCTCGGGGCGCTGAACGTGCTGACCCTCCGGGACGGGCAGATCGCGGAGATGAACGCGTTCCTCGACCCGGCCACCCACCGCTGGTTCGACCTGCCGGAACAGGTGCCGGACGAGAATTTCGCCGCGGAGCGATGAGTTGGCCACCGGCGGCGTCTCTAACCAGGTATGACCACCACGAAGACCACACATGCCATCGCGAGCCGCGAGGACTGGCTGCGCGCCCGGCTCGCGCTGCTCGACGCCGAGAAAGAGCTGACCCGCAGGGGTGACGAGCTGGCCCGCCGCCGCCAGGAGCTGCCCTGGGTGCGGATCGACAAGGACTACGTCTTCGACACCGACGACGGGCCCGCCTCGCTGCGGGACCTGTTCGGCGACCGCTCCCAGCTCATCGTGTACCACTTCATGTACGCGCCGAGCTGGACCGAGGGCTGCCCGAGCTGCTCGGCGGTCGCCGACGGCTTCGACGGGTTCCGGATCCACCTGGAGAACCACGACGTGGCCTTCACCGCGGTGTCCCGCGCCCCGCTCGCCCTGCTGCAGGCCTACGAGCAGCGCATGGGGTGGACCTTCCCCTGGGCCTCGTCGTCCGGCTCCGACTTCAACGTCGACTTCGGCGTGTCCTTCACCGAGCGCCAGCTCGCGACCGGGGCCGCGACCTACAACTACCGCCCGGTCGACGTCCCGACGGAGGGCCTCGACCCGGGATCGGACGCCTACGTCGATCCGGGGGAGTCCCCGGGCATGAGTGCCTTCGTGCAGGAGGGCGGCGAGGTGTTCCACACCTACTCCGCCTATGCCCGGGGCGTCGACGCCCTGTGGGGGATGTACCAATGGCTCGACCGGGCGCCGAAGGGCCGCAACGACGGTGAGGGCGGCTGGTTCCGTCGCCACGACGAGTACCCGAGCGCATGATCGCGCACGTTGCCGGGACCCCGATCGAGGAGCTGCTGTTGCCCTTCCTCGCCGGCGGCGGGGCGGCCGTGGCCGTCGCCGCCCGAGCGTTCAGCACCGCCCTGCGGAGGGATCGCCAGCGCGACCGTCGGTCGCATCCCCGGCCGGCGGCCCCGGGAGACGGCGTCCTCCCCGAGGATCGGTAGATCGCCGGGGCTCGATGCCGAGACGGCCCACCGCCACGCCCGAGGGCCCACCGTGACCCCGCGCGGTCCTGCCGGCCCGACCACCAGACCACAAGCTCAGAGCCGGTCCGCACGGGCCGGCTCTCCTGGTTCGGGCGGGGCCTCTGGACCGCCACGCGCGCCGCGGGGCGTGGGGTTCGGCTAGACACTTCGCCCACGTGGCGAGCGGGCGGCCATCGGAGGAAGGACACGACATGGGCACCACCGCGCACCCGCCCCGGCGGCGGGGCCGGGGGCGGCTGACGGCCACACTCATCGCCGCGGGCGGCCTGGTCGCCTGCGCGCTCGGTCCGGGCGACCCCGCCCGTCCCGCCGATCCCCGGAGCTACCAGGCCACCGCGCTGGCCGGTTCGTACATCCAGCTGGTCGACGAGGTGGGGGAGCGCATCCCCGCCAGCTACATCCCGTTCGGGCAGGCCGCCTGCGACGACGGACGCGACAACGACGTCGACGGCATGCCCGACGCCGGGGACGGCGACTGCGTGGGCGTCGACGACGCCAACGAGCGGCTGCCCGGCCTCCAGCCCTACGCGCCCGCGACGCTGCCCCTGACGGTGGACGCCGAGGGCGTGATCGCCGTCGATCCCAGCGACCTGGTCATGCCGCAGTCGGAGTGGTGCACCCAGGTCGGCGACGACACGCCGTGGTGCGCGGGCGTCACCCTGCGGGGGACCGGACCCGAGCAGTCGGGGCTGTACTTCACCGGCACGACCCCGGTGCTCCCGCTCCCCGTCACGATCGAGATCGAGGCCCTGTCGGGGTTCCCGGGCGGCTTCGGCGACCGGTGCGCCATCCGGGACATCGACTCGCTGCTGGCCGGCCCGTACGACCCGGTGACGGGCGTGGCGACGCTGCGCACGACCGACCTGGCGGTGGACCGCGCCACGGGCTGCGGCGCCTGGACCGAGGGTGTGAACCGGGTGCTCGGGCTCCCGACCACGGGCAACTCGACCCTGGTGCTCACGATCGTGGACGACACGGGCGCACCGCTCAGGGTCGACTGAGCACCGTGCCGCGGCGCCTGCCGCACTCCGGGTTCACGCGCGCGGTGTCACCCAACCTTCATCGACCGGGCGGTTACACGGCGTTACCATCGTGACGTAGCGGAGCCGTCCCCCCACGGCCGGGTCCGCGTCACCACTCGGAACGTTCGGGGGCTCGGCGGATGCCTGGACGATTGCGGCACCTGGCGCGGCGCACGAGTGCCCGCGCCCGGCGCGGCGGCGGACGCAGGCGGGTGGCCGTGGCGGCGGCGGTGTGCGTCGTCGTCGCCGTGCTCGTGGCCCGCGACTGGACGGCCACGCTCGACGCCACCGATCGCGCCGCAGCGAGCCTCGACGAGGCGCGGGCCGCGCTCCACCGCACCGAGGACGACCTGGACGCCATGCTCGACTCGGTCGACGCCGGCCGGGCGACGCTGTCGGAGCAGTTGCTGACGCTCGCCGCCCGGCAGGCCGAGCGGAACGAGGCCGAGGGCACGGTCGACGCCACGAGCGTGTGGCTGGCCACGCTGGAGGGACAGCTCGCGACGGCGTCGGCCGAGCTCCAGGCCAGCAGCGGCCGGCTGTCGGCCTTGCAGGTGTGCCTCGCCGGCGTGGCGGAGGCGCTCAACCAGGCGGCCGCTCGCGACACCGTCGGCGTGACGCGCACCGTGCGGGAGATCGAGGGCTCGTGCGCCGAGGCGGGGGTGGACCTGTGACGCCCGAGCCGGAGCTCGTGGCCGGGGTGGGGATGGTGGGCGAGCCCCAGCCCGACGCCGGGCCCGCGGTGGGGGCCGGGGTGGCGGACGGCGCCGAGGCGGCGACGGAGGTGGGGGAGCCTCGGCCCGAGGCCGGCTCCGTGGCGGTGGAGGAGGCCGGGGCTGGCGCTGTGACCCGGGTGGAAGCCGGGGCCGACGCCGACGTCGCGGAGGCTGGCGCCGCGGCCGGCGTCGCGGAGGCCGGGGCCGGGGCCGGCGTCGCGGAGGCCGGGGCCGAGGCGGTGACCGGGGTCGGGGCCGGGGTCGCGGAGGCCGGGGCTCGGGCCGGCGTCGCGGAAGCCGGGGCCGAGGCGGTGACCGGGGTCGGGGCCGAGATCGGCGATGCCGGGGCCGCGGCCGCGTCCGTAGCGGCGACCGGG
>DASSGC010000224.1:0-2534 GCA_035693765.1 Acidimicrobiales bacterium | reverse complement strand
CCCGCCGTACTCGATGTGTCATTTCCAGCCTATGGCCAGCCGATTATGAAGTTTGAGACATGCACATCGACACCTCCGCCGGCCAACACCAACTATGAGTATTCCGTTACCGTCCCCTGAGAGTGTGACATTCACCTGGGTCACCGGCCATGAAGGAACTGCCGAACTCATCTCCTGAAGGTTCGGGGCGAGGGCACGGGCAACCGCTCACTGACCGGTGTAGGTCTGCCCAACTGGCGCAGAACGACCGCTATGTAGGCGCTGGTGTCGCGTGAGGCGGTGCATGGCTGATGGATAGCTGCGCCGCGGCTGCGTGCCAGTGTGGGTCGTTGATGTCGAGGGTGTCGAGGAAGGCTCAGCGGGAGTCGTCTGTGAGCAGCGGCGACCACACGACGTGCACGTCGGAGGCCGGGTCGCGGGCGCCACGCGGATCCCGAATCGACGATGCCGCTGAGCCAGTCGTCGCGCAGGAGGCAGTTGCCCTCGCCTGTCGTGTTGCAGTGGGACGACGGGGCCGCTCGAGTCGTCATGCGGATCGCTGCATGACGTTGCGGAGGGTGGTGGCGGCGTGGGCGTCGCTGCCCGGCACGGCGTGGGTGTACCTGTCCAGGGTCGTGGAGACGCGGTGGTGATCGAGCCGGCGGGACACCACGACGATGGGCACGCCGGCATGGAGCATCTCGGTCGCCATGAAGTGGCGCAGGTCATGCAGCCGGAAGGGCCGTAGGCCAGCGGCCACGGCGATAGCGAATGAACGCCTTGGTGACCCGGTTCGGCTTCCAGGCGGTGAGGCCGCGGTCGTCGCTGAACACGAACCCGTCGTTGGGCCCGCCGCGATCGTTGGCACGCCGGGCGAGCAGGGTGCAGGTGGTCGGGTCGAGGTCCACCGCGTGGTTTCGCCGTGTCTTCGTCGCGGCGAGCACTGGACCGTGGGGCCCTTCGACCCAGCCGGCGCAGAACGACACGCTGTGGGTGTCGAGGTGCACGTTGTGCCAGCGCAGCCCGAGCAGTTGGGCGCGGCGGGCGCCCGTGACCGCGGCCAGGGTCACGAACAGGTGTAGTTGTTCGTCACGCGTTTCTATGTAGCCGAGCAGCGTGCGCACCTCGTTGGGTGTCGGCGGTTGTAGCTCGGTGGTCGTGGCGACGATGCGGTGGGCGCGCTCGGCGGGTTGTCCCAGATCCGGCCCCAGCGCATCGCTTGTCCGAACGCGGCGCGCAACACGGTGTGAACACGAGCGAGAGTTCCCGACGCGAGCGGGCGTTCCCCGACACCTCCCTCGCGCCGAAGGGTCGCGTAGAGAGCATCGATGATCGCCGGGGTGACCTCACCGACGGCAAGCCCGCCAAGGCGGGGTTGGAGGTAGCGGTCAAGGACCGATCGGGTCTGGCGCGTGGTGGTCGGCGCCCATCCGGTGGCGGACCATCGCAGCGAGCTCGCGCTCAGCCTCAGCGCGGTTGCCCCGGACGGTGACCGACCGGTAGCGCCGCCGCCCGGTCGCCGGGTCGACCCCGATGTACACCCGCAGCTCGAAGGAGCCCGGGCTGCGTTGCCGTAGTGATCCTTGCATGCCCGCAGCATCACCCGACCGCACAACCGGACGGCCCGGGACTGCCCACCCGGGACTGCCCTGATGATGGGCAAGCCGATGGGCATGATGGGCACCCCGAACGCAGATCAGCGGCCCCTTAGGTCCGCTGATCACGGTGTTTCTGGAGCGGACGACGCGATTCAAACCCGCGACCCTCACCTTGGCAAAAAAGGTTCCATTCTAACCGACTCTCGGCCGCGCGAAAGCCCAGGTCACAATGCATGTCGGCCCGGCCGGCAAGCCGTTCGGGCACAGATCGCGACACAAGAACGTCGTTCCCGGCCGTCCGTAGCGTCCCGTTCTCGTGCGTGCCGCTGGCTCTCGCCCAGTTGCGCGACCGCAGCGATCTGACCGCCCTCGACCGGAAGTTCCCCATCGGCGACGAGGTGCCCCATCTACGATGACGGCCTGACCTCCGAGCGGATCTCCGTCGACCACCAGATCATGGGTGGCGTGCCGTGCGTGCACGGCACCCGCATCCGGTTACCGACCGTTGTCGCCATGGTCCCCGAGGAGATGGACCCCATCTGATCGCCCCCCCAGCACGACCCCTTCCAGGCACCGGACGACCGTTGGGCGGCAGGTAGGTCGTTCCAGGCCGGCATAGGCGCCGTGTCCGCTGGGGCCCCTTCAAGGGGCGATGGTGGCGGGTGTGGGCTGTGGAGCTGGGATGCTCGGTGCGATGTTGGTGGTGCATGGGACCAAGAAGTTCCGGGACAGGGCCGGTGGCAGCACCGACGGACCGGGTGAGCCGCTGACGTCTCTGGGCCGGTGGTACGCGACGGTGTTGTCGTGGCGGCCTCGGCAACTGGCCCTGTTCGTGCACGACCCGACGCTGCTGCCGGTGCTGACGCCGCTGGCACCAGCGGCCACGGTCCTCGCGCGGTTCCCCGACCGTCTGGCCGAGATCCTCGAGCTTCATGACGTGCCGCGAGCGGTGATCGT
>DASSGC010000223.1:0-6801 GCA_035693765.1 Acidimicrobiales bacterium | reverse complement strand
ACGCGAACGGGAAGTCCGACTACCGCTGGGCGCGTGACGTCGCCCGGGACGCCGTCGACGTGACCGTCGCCCACCGCTGATGGGCCTCGCCGGACCGCCAAGAGGCCGAGCGGACAGGGAGCTCGCCACGGCCTACGCGTGGGGATTTGGCGTGGGAGCACCAGCTCCACAGCGAGGCCGACAGGCAACGCAGCACGGTGGCACGCGCCGGCGTGACCTATCCGCTCGAGTCCTAAGGAGGAACCCGTGACCGATCTCCCGTCCGACCGGGCCGCGCGCCAGGACATCGCCGAGCTGCTCGTCCGGTACGCCTCCGCCATCGACCGGCGCGACTGGGCGTTGCTGCGCACCTGCTTCACCGACGACTGCCGGGCCGACTACGGCGACATCGGCGTCTGGGACGGCGTCGAGGCGATCACCGCCTACATGACCCGGTCGCACGCCACGCTGGGGCACACGCTGCACCGGATCACCAACCAGGCCGTGACCGTCGGCGGCGACCGGGCCAGCGCGCGCAGCTACGTGGACGCGGTCCTCATGGCGGCCGACGGGGACAGCGGGCTGAACGCGGTGGGGTTCTACGACGACGAGCTCGTCCGCGTCGCGGGCGAGTGGCGCATCGCCCGGCGCCGGTTCACCATGGTGCGGCTCGGGCCGGTGTGAGCGGGCGCTCATTGTGGAGCACGTCACCCGGGTGCCCGAGGATGCGGCACCGGCGTGGCCCCGCGGCCGCGGATGGCGGGTCGCCGTGGAGGGTCTCCCGGCGCTGGTAGATGATGTCGGTCGGGGTCACGGTGGTGGTCTCCTCTGGCTCCCTAGGAAGAGGGTCCACCACCGCCCCCACCGACTGGTGGATGCGCAACCTCAACCCCCGGACAGAAGGCTCTGGTCGCGCTGCCGGAGCGCGCGCAGCACCTCGCCGTAGGGCTCGCCCTTGCCGGGAAGCTGCTCCCGGGGCAGGCCGAGCGCCCGCTCGGCGATGATGTTCCGCTGGATCTCGTCGGTGCCGCCGTAGATCGACGAGGCCGGCGAGAACACCATGGCGGTGCTGAAGCGGCCGCCCTCTGCGCCGTCGGGGGCGGCGAGCATGGCATCGGCGCCGAGGATCTCGGCGCCGAGCTGGGCGGCCGTCTTGATGATGCCGGTCTGGACGATCTTGCCGACGTTGGCGACCGACTGGCCGCCGCCCTTCGCCGCCTCGGCCTTGGCCCGGTCGCCGTTCCACCGGCCGAGCCGGGTGTAGGTGTGGAGCCGGGCGAGCTGCTGGCGGATGTGGGGGTCGCCGGTGCGGCCCCGCGCCTGGGCCAGCGCCACCAGCTCGGGGAGGGGGACGATCAGGTCGCCCGTGGGGACGGGGTCCTGGGCGGCGTCGCCCGCGCGGCGGCCGAGGAAGCCGCCCTTCGGGCCGGGCACCGGCCAGCCGGCGTGGGCGCCGCTGCTGAGGCCGGACCGCTCGAAGAACAGGGTCGTCTGGGTCACCTTCCAGCCGTTGCCCTCGCCGCCGACGAGGTCCGTGGCCGCGCAGACCGCGTCGTCGAAGAACACCTCGTTGAACACGGACTGCCCGGTCATCTCCCGGAGCGGGCGGATGGTGACGCCGGGCTGGTCGAGCGGGAAGGCGAACCACGAGATGCCCGCGTGCTTGGGTACCGAGAAGTCGGTGCGGGCGAGCAGCATCCCGTAGTCGGACTGCATCGCCATGCTGCTCCAGACCTTCTGGCCGTTGATGATCCAGCGGTCGCCGTCGCGCTCGGCCCGCGTGGTCAGACCGGCCAGGTCGGAGCCGGCGCCGGGCTCGCTGAAGAGCTGGCACCAGTTGACCTCGCCGGCGAGGATCGGCGAGACGTGCCGGGAGATCTGGTCCGGCGTGCCGTGCGTCAGGATGGTCGGGGCGGCCATGAGCAGTCCCAGCCCACCCGGCGGCCGCAGGGCGCCGACCTCGCTGAAGGTGGTGCGCACGGTGTTGACCGCGGCGCGGTGCAGGCCCCGCCCTCCCTGCTCCGGCGTGAGGTGGGGTGCGGTCCACCCCGCCTTGGCGACGATCTGCCACCAGTCGTCGACGGACAGGTCGGGGTCCCAGTTCTCGTCCAGCCAGGCCAGGACCTCGTGCCCCAGCTCCTCGCGGTCGACGTCCAGCCCCACTGTCACCCCTCCCTGCGCCCCACCGCGGCGGCGCCGAAGCCTTGCTTTCGGTTTGTGTACAGTAGCGCTTTCCACGACTGAGGGGGGAACCCGCATGCCCCGTGCCATCGACTGCCTGGTGAACGTCGACTTCGCGGATCGACCGATGCCGGAGTTCATGAAGCGGGTCAAGGAGGACTACTTCAAGGCGGGCGAGTCCTTCTTCGCCAGCCCGGAGCTCGATCAGCTCGTCGACGACATGGACGGCCACGGCGTCGAGAAGGCGATCCTCATCGTCCGGGTCGACGACACCGAGGGGCGGGCGTTGCGCTTCGTCGAGGCCCGCCCCGACCGGTTCGCCCTCGGTGTCGGCGGGTTCAACCTGTTGCGGCCCATGGCGACGCTGCGCAAGCTGCAGGCCTTCGTCGAGAACCACCCGGTGGCGTACGCGTCCGTCGGCCCGAGCTTCTGGGGCGACGGGATGTACCCGCCCACCGACGCCGTCTACTACCCGCTGTACACCAAGTGCTGCGAGCTCGACCTGCCGCTGTGCGTGAACACCGGCATCCCCGGGCCCCCGCTGCCGGCCGAGCCCCAGAACCCCATCCACATCGACCGGGTCTGCCTGCGGTTCCCGGAGCTGCGCCTGTCCATGATCCACGGTGCGGACCCGTGGTGGGATGTCGCCATCCGGTTGATGATCAAGTACCCGAACCTCCGGCTCATGACCTCGGCGTGGTCGCCGAAGTACCTGCCCGAGTCGCTGCTGCACTACATGCGCACCCGCGGCAAGGACCGCATCATGTTCGCCACCGACCACCCCGTCCTCTCCTTCGAGCGGTGCCTCGGTGAGGCGGCCGCGCTCGACCTGCCCGACGAGGTGCGGCAGGCCTGGCTGTACGACAACGCCAACGCGTTCTTCTTCGGCGGGGCCGACGGCCGATGACGTTGCCCGCCCGCCCCGTGATCACGCCGCCGGCCCGGCCGGCGGGCGGGCCGCCGGCGGCCGGCCCGCGACGGGTACGAGATCATGGAGAATCGTCCGAAGGCAGTGCGGCGGGCGAGGGCAGCGCCGCAGGGAGGCATCGATGACCGACAGCACCTGGCGCCGCAGCGACCCGTCCACCTGCAACCTGGTCCTCGACCGCCGGCTGGAGACCGACCCCGACTCGGCGTACCTCGACGTCTGCGGGACGTCGTTCACGGCCGCCGAGGTCGACGCGATCGCCAACCGCATCGCGAACGCCTACGCCGGGCTCGGCGTGCAGCCCGGCGACCGGGTGGCCACGCTGATCGAGAACTCGCCGGAGGCGATGCTGGCCTGGTGGGGGGCCGTGCGAGGCAGCGCGGTGGCCGTGCCGGTCAACACCGCCTACAAGGGCGACTACCTGGTCCACCAGCTCGTGGACTCGGCGGCCCGTGTCATGGTGGTCGAGGCGTCCCTCGCCGCGCGCGTGGCGAGCGTGGCCGACCAGGTGCCGGCGCTCGAGCAGATCGTCGTCATCGGCGACCCCTCGCTGGTGAGCGGTGTGCGGGCGAAGGCGATGACGTGGGAGGACCTGCAGCAGGCCGACGCGTCCCGGCCCCCGGTCGTGTCGCAGCCGGCCGACCTGGCGACGTTCGTCTACACCGGCGGCACGACCGGGCCGTCGAAGGGCTGCATGCTCAGCCACAACTACCACGTGGCGCTCACGCAGCAGATCGGCCACTGCTGGGGGCGCACCGCCGATGACGTGGTCTGGACGCCGCTGCCGCTGTTCCACTTCAACGCGCTCGTGACCGCGGTGCTCGGCCCGCTCGTCTTCGGCGGCCGGGCGGCCATCTACCGGCGGTTCTCGGTGTCGAACTTCTGGCCCGAGATGAACCGCGTGGGGGCCACCATGACCTCGACGCTGGGGACGATGGCGTACCTGCTCGCCCACGACGAGGACCGCCCCGAGATGCCCCGGTCCGGCAGGCCCGAGGCGAACACCACGCTGCGCCTCCTCGCCGCCGCGCCACTACCCGTGGAGGTCGACGGGGTCATCAGGGAGCGCTTCGGCGTCGACACCTTCAGCGGCGCCTACGGCGTCACCGAGGCGAGCCTCGTCTCGTGGCAGCCGCCCGGCGTCCGGAACAAGCCGAACGCCGCCGGGGTCGTCAACGACGAGTACTTCGACGTCCGGATCTTCGACGACGACGACAACGAGCTGCCGCGCGGCACCGACGGCGAGATCGTGATCCGGCCCAAGCGCCCCCACGTCATGTTCGAGGGGTACTGGGGTCGTCCGGACGCCACCGTCGAGACCAGCCGCAACTGGTGGTACCACACCGGGGACGTCGGGTGGATCGACGACGAGGACTTCCTGTTCTTCGTCGACCGCAAGGCCGACTACCTGCGCCGGCGGGGCGAGAACATCTCGAGCTTCGAGGTCGAGCGCATCCTGATGAAGCACCCGGCGCTGGCGGACGTCGCGGTCCACGCGGTGCTGAGCGAGCTCACCGAGGACGACCTGAAGGTGACGGCGACGGTGAAGTCCGGCGGTTCGGTGACGGAGGAGGAGCTGTTCCGCTGGTGCCTCGACGAGCTGCCCTACTTCGCCCTGCCGCGCTACGTCGAGTTCCGCGCCGAGCTGCCCCGCAGCCCGGTCGGGCGCGTGCTCAAGCGCGAGCTCCGCGACGAGGGCGTGACCGGCGCGACCTGGGACGTGGAGGCCGCGGGGATCACCTACGAGAAGCGCTGACCCCGGCGGGGAGCTCGACGCGTTGCGTGGGCAGTTCCCGCGAGATGCACACGACTCGTCATCATACCTCTAGATGTTTCGTCGTATAGTGTCTCGGCTGGCCAGGACGGATTGCCAGCCCGCTCCGCAGGAGGACGATGACCGTGACCACGCATGCCGGCGCTGACGGGTCCCCGACACCGGGTCGCTTCCGGGGGAAGGTCGCCCTGGTCACGGGCGGAGCTTCGGGCATCGGGCTGGCCACGGCGCGCCGCATCGTGGCCGAGGGCGGCAGGGTCGTGATCGGCGACGTCGACGAGGGCGCGCTCGGCGCCGTGGCGGCCGAGCTCGGTGCGGCCGCGGCCCCCCGCCGCTGCGACGTCACGGTGGAGGACGACGTGGAGGCGCTGGCCGAGACCGCGCTGGAGCAGTTCGGCCGCCTCGACGTCGCCGTGGCCAACGCCGGCACGGGATCGGCGGGCGCCATCGTCGACACCGACGTCGCCGAGTGGAGCCGCGTCGTCGCGGTCAACCTCACCGGGTCGTTCCTCACGATCAAGCACGCCGGCCGTCGCATGGGCCCCGGCGGTTCGATCGTCGTGACCGCGAGCCTCAACGCGGTGCAGCCGGGCCCGGGGATGGGCGCGTACTGCGCCGCCAAGGCCGGCGCCGCCATGCTCGTCGAGGTCGCGGCGCTCGAGCTCGGCGCCGCCGGCATCCGGGTCAACGCCGTGGCGCCCGGCCTGGTCCGCACCGGCCTCACCGAGGGCATCTTCGCCCTGCCCGCCGTCGTCGCCGACTTCGAGCGGAACACCACGCTCGGCCGCCACGCGACGCCCGAGGAGGTCGCGGCCTTCATCACCTTCCTGGGGTCCGACGACGCCAGCTACGTCTCGGGATCGCTGCACCTGATCGACGGGGGCGCGCACACCGGGCGCTACCCCGACGTGCTGGCCCACCTCGCCGCCTTCGCCTCGCCCGGAGCGGATCCGCATCAGAGGCCGAGCGGATAGGGAGCTCGCCACGGCCTACGCGTGGCGATCTGGCATGGAGGCACCAGCTCCACAGCTCGGCCGACCGGCAGCGCAGCACGGTGACCCGCGCCGACGTGACCTATCAGCGGACGCTCTTGGCCGGACACCCACGGAGATCCCGGCGCCGACCCTCACGCCGAGGGCCGTCGAGCGGCTGCCCGCCTTGCCGCGGAAAGCGCCGTGCCAATAATCTGAAAATCGCATTTCCGCGTCAAGGTGGAGCGCCCGCAGCGAAGCGAGGACGTACGACCTCGACCGACCCGAGAGCCAGGACGCCAGGGGGACCCCGTGCAGACGACGTTCATCGAGTACGAGGTCGACGACGCCATCGCGACCATCACGCTGAACCGGCCGGAGGCGGCCAACGCACAGACGTTGGAGCTGCTCGACGACCTCGACGAGGCCTGGCAGCGTGCCGCCGACGACGACGCCGTGCGCGTGATCATCCTGCAGACCAACGGCAAGCACTTCTCCGCCGGCCACGACATCCGCGCCGTCGGTGACGGCGACACGCCACCGACGTGGACGCTCGGGGGCATCTACGCCACCGAGGCCCGGCGGTTCCTGGAGTACTCGCTGCGGTGGCGGAACGTGCCCAAGCCCTCCATCGCCGCGGTGCAGGGCGTCTGCATCGCCGGCGGCCTGCTGCTCGTCTGGCCCTGCGACCTCATCATCGCCGCGGACAACGCCAAGTTCTCCGACCCGGTGGTGAACATGGGCATCGGCGGGGTCGAGTACCACGGCCACACCTGGGAGTGGGGGGCCCGCAAGGCCAAGGAGCTGCTCTTCACCGGCCGGGCCATGACGGCGCAGGAGGCCGAGCGCCTCGGGATGGTCACCCGGGTCGTCCCCCTCGACGACCTCCGGACCGAGACCCGGGCGCTGGCCGCCGAGATCGCCAAGAAGCACCCCTTCGCGCTCCGGCAGGCGAAGCGCGCCGTCAA
>DASSGC010000222.1:0-3434 GCA_035693765.1 Acidimicrobiales bacterium | reverse complement strand
CGGTCAGCCGGACCGGGGCGGCCCACTGCCGGGGCGGCTCGATGCCCGCCAGCACGAGCAGCGACTCGGCGTTGCGGCGCATGCGGGTGGCCAGGTGGTCGAGCCGGAACAGGTTGGCCAGCGTGTCGGCATTGGTCTCGTTCGACTCCAGCTCCGTGATGAAGTCGAGCTGCCGCCCCAGCAGGTTCTGGTTGCGGCGACCGAGGTTCACGAAGCTGTCGGCGATGTTGCGCCGCAGGACGGCCTGCTCCACGGCCAGGTCGAGGGCCGAGTCCTGCACCGTGTTGAGCGCGTCGGCGACGTCGGACACCTCGTCCCGCGTGCTCACGTGGACCGGCTCGACGGTCGGCACGGTGACGTCGTCGCCGAGCGGCGTCTCGAGGATGTCGACCACGGCGGCCGGGAGCCGGCGCTCGGCCATCTCCTTGGCCTGCCGGGTGAGCGAGCGCAGCGGCCGGGTGATCGAGCGGGACACCAGCCAGGTCACCAGCAGGGCGACGGCCAGGGCCAGGAGCGCCAGCGCGAGGTAGAGCCGCTGGCTCCGGGTCGCGTCGGCGTTCAGCTCGTCGGCCCGCTGCAGGATCTCCTCGTTGACCGCCGTGCGGAAGCCGTTCCAGCCCTCGTCGTCCTTGCGGGACACCGAGGCGGTGAACTCCGAGAGGGGCACCGGGTCCTGCCTGGCCGTGTCGATGGCCCGGTGGCACAGCTCGACGAAGCCCGACGCGGCGACCTCGGCCTCGGCCTTGGCCGCCGCGGGCTCGAAGCGGCCGACAGCGAGCTGGTGGATTGACGCCGCGTTGTTCTCGAGCTGGCCGAGCAGGCCGGAGGCCTCGCCGATCTCGTCGGGCGTGTCGAGCTTGCCCGTGACGCCGGCCAGCAGGAACACCCGGATGAGACGGGCGGTGTTCTCGATCTGCCGGGTCGACAGGTCGGTCAGCTCGACGCCGCGGCGCAGGGTCGAGTCGTCGATCGCGAGGGCCACCCGGCCGTTGGCCGTGAGGAGGCTGTCGATCAGGGTCGTGTAGCCGGTGAAGAACGGCTCCGACGTCGGGGTGTTGTTCAGGCCGCGCTCGCCCTGGTACCCGGTCACCAGCTCGCGGTAGCTCTGGAGGTTCTCGTCGACCTCGTTCATCACCTCGCCGAAGGTGGCCGCCACCTCGCCGCCCTTGGCGTCGATCTCCTCCTTGAACGTGGCGATCGCCGCGTCCGTGGCCGCCATCGCGTCCTCGAACGACTTCACCGGGAGCTCCAGCGCGCCTTCGAACCCCAGCAGCCACACGCTGCCGTAGTTGCGCTCGTTCTGGAGCCCCGTGATGAGGCCGCTCGGGCCGATCGAGGAGGTCGCGAGCTCGGTCTGCGCCTCGACGTCCTGCTGGTCGCGCCGGCTCTGGGCCACCTCGAGCACCGACACCAGCAACAGCGCGGTCAGCGGGATGGCGAGGGCGGCGGCAAGCTTCGTGCGGATGGGGATGCGTCTACGCATTGCGGTCCTTGGGGGAGATCATGCGACCGGGCCGGGCTGTGATGTGAGCGGCGCCCCGCGGGGTGCCGCTCCGGACTCGTGTCGCACCGCCAGACGCGTCACGGCCCCTACGTCCCCGGGCAGGCTGATGGCCCACCCGAGCGTGTCGGGATCGTCGGTGAGCAGCACCACGGGGCGCCGCTCGGATGCCGTCACGAGCTGGTCGAGCAGCTCGTGACGCAGCTCGTCGTGGTCGACGAGCGGATCGTCGAGGACCACCGGCGCATCGCCGGTTCCCACCAGGTCGAGGACGGCCTGGTGGAGATCCTCGTCGTTGACGTCGTCGGTCGGGACGACCGTCAGGTGATCGTCGAGCTCGTCCTGCGTCTTCTCGATGTCGCTGCGGGCCCGCTCGAGGTCGTCGGACGCGGACGACAGCGCCAGCTCGGCGCGCTCGACCTCGGCGGCCAGCGTCTCGCGGAGCCGGGGCAGCTCCCCGAGGGGGTCGTCGCCGGCGCGGGGACGCAGCGCCGGGGGCAGCGCCTCGGCGATCCGCCGCAGGCGCCGCACCGCGTCGGACAGCGCCGCGGTGGCCCGCTCCATCTCGGCCTCGGCGGCGATCACCGCGGCATCCGACGCGGCCAGGGTCGTGTGGTACTCCTCCTCCGACCGCTCCAGCGCCTCGGTGACCGCCGCGATCTGGGCCCGGAGCTGCTCGGCGGCCGCGATGCGCTGCAGCCGCCGCTCGTCCTGGGTCGCCCGGTCGGACAGCTCGTCCTCCAGCATCCGCACCCGGTGCAGCGCCCCGCCGACATCGGCCTGGGTCCGCTCGAGCGTCTGGTGGATGCGATCGACGTCCTCGAGTGCGTACGCGTCCTCCTGGTCGAGGTCGGCCAGCTCGGCGTCGAGCCGGCCGACCTCCCGCCGGCACTCGTCCCGCCGGGCCAGGTCCTGGTCCTGCTCGACGAGCCAGGTGACCGCCGCCTCGCGGACCGACAGGCCCACGGGCAGGATCTCGTAGGAGGCCAGCACGGTGGCCAGCGCCCGCGTCCGGTTGGCCGGCACCACGGGATGCGCGTAGAGCAGCTCGGCGACGTTCCCACCGGGATCGCACGCCAGCAGGTCGGCGGCCTCGCGGTAGATGCGGTCGCGCCGCGCCCGGAGGGTGGTGATGATCGCCGGCGGCTCGGCCGCCGCCCGCAGCGAGGCCAGGGTGTCCTCGGCCACCCGCCGGGCCCGGAGGGCGTCGAGGAGGTCGGCCTGGGCGTCGCCGTCGGGCCGCGGGGCGGCCAGGATGACGTCGAGGTAGGTCTCGAAGCCGTGATGGCGGAGCACGGCGTGCTCGTGCTCGCGCGCCTGGTGGAGGTGGGCGAGGTCCTCCTCGTGGCCGCCCGACTGGTCGACCTGCTCCTCGGCGGCCAGCACCGCCTCGTGCGCGGCCTCGATCTCCTCGCGGGCGTCGGGCCCGAGCTGGTCCCGCTGCCCGGCGTGCTCGAGCTCGGCGACCGTCTGGTCGATCTGGGTCAGCCGGCGCTCCGCCGCGGCCAGCTCGTCGGCCGACGGCGGGTCGGGGAGCGCGTTCTCGATGCGCTCGAGCTCACCGTCGACCTCGATCCACTCCCGCGCGAGCTCGCGGGCGACGAGGTCGGGCTCGCCGGTCTCGGTGTCGGCGTCGAAGGCCGAGAGCGCGGCGCGGACCGGCTCGATGTCCGGCATCGGGGCCTCGACCTGGGCGACCAGGTCGGCGCGCTCGTAGAGGATGCCGTCCCGGGCGGCGGCCCGGGCGGCGGCGGCCTGCTCCAGGGCACGCAGCTCGTCCGACGCCTCCGCGTGGGCCGCCTCGGCGTCCTGCAGCCCGACGTTGGCCCGCTCCAGCTCACGCCGCAGCGTCGTCTCGTCGAGCTCGGAGGTCTCCAGGTCGGCCAGCTGACGGGCCGCGTCGTCGATCATCTGGGCGGCCGCCTCGCGCTGC
>DASSGC010000221.1:0-2311 GCA_035693765.1 Acidimicrobiales bacterium | reverse complement strand
TGCTCGTGGTGATCGCGACGAAGACGTCGCTCGGTACCCAGCTCAGCTACTCCCGCGAGTTCTCCGACGCGCCCTGGCTCATCGCCACGATGATCGTGATCCTCGTCGTGGGACTGCTCGTGGACGCGGCGTTCGGCGCGGCGGACCGGGCGATCCGGGCCCGCTGGGGCGTCATCGACCACGCCGCCGGCTAGGTCTTGCGCACCGACTTGAGCACGTCCTCGACGACCCAGTCGAACTGCCGGTGCGTGCCGGGGATCGACACGTACAGGACCGCCGCCTGCGGCCGGCCCACGTCGATGCAGGCCACCGCGGCCAGCTCGTTGGTGGCTCGCAGGCCGGGCTGCGAGAAGTGCAGCCGGAACACGGTCACCCAGGCCGGCAGCCCGCCGAGCGTCGTCCGCCCGTCGCGCAGCGGATCCATCCGGTTGGGCTGCGGGTAGTACTCCGCCCGCACGTCCGCGGCGACCTGGCGGCCCACGCACTCCAGGTCGAGCGCGACCGCGTCGTTGTCGGCGGCCGGCACCGCGGCGGACAGGATCGACGCGTGGTACGTGCCGCTGTCGTACACCTCGGTGACGAAGTGCTGGCCCACCCGGTACGGCACCTCCAGCGCGCCGGCCCGCCAGACGGTCTGCCACGGCTGCCACGGCGCACCGTACGCCTTGTAGGAGATGCCGGCGTCGGAGTCGACGGTCCGCCGCCCGGCCGGTGCCCGGGCGGCCGACCCGCCGGGAGCCGGCGTGGGCATCGCCGTCGGCGGCGGGCACGCCCGCGCGAGCGGCGGCCGTGCGTCGGTGGGCGCCGCGGGTCGGCTCCAGAATGGACGGGCGTCGCCGGTGAGCGTGGCGGCGAGCACGACGATCAGGCCGACGACGAGCACCGCGCCGGCCGCGCCGCCGAACCACACGAGCCGGCGACGATCACGCCGCGCGGGGTCGGGTGGGGTCGGCTGATCGAGCGGGCTGGTCGGCGGCGCCGGCGTGCCGATCCGGGTCACCGTGCCCGCGCGCCAGCCCGGTCCCGGGGTGGATGGGGACCGCGGCGAGGTGTCGGGCGGCGTGGACATTCCCCACCAGTCAACACCACGATCGGGTAGCGCCGCGGGCCGACGCAGGCGTCGTCGCAAGCTCGGCGAGATCGGATCCCGAGCCCGGCACGCTATAGGTCGGGCTCATCGTGTGGAGCACATACACCGAGGATCTGGACGCCGTAGCAGATGCCGAGGATCGGCAGTCCCGCCGACCCCTCGCGCGCCAGGTGACCCGGCCGGCAGGTGGCGCTACCCTGGGGGCATGACCGAGCCCAGGCCGGACACCCGCGAGCAGACCGCGGCGATGCTCGCGGCCGCCGGCATCACCGTCACCGAGGAAGGCAAGGCCCGCGCCCGCGCCAAGTTGGCCGAGGCCGACGCCCGGTGGACACCGGAGCGGCGCGCGAAGCTACGCAAGCAGCTGGGCCTACCCGCCCGCGCCGCGTGAGCGGCCCCGCCCTGCGGGTCATCCTCGACACCTCGGCGATCACCGCGTTCTGCCGCGAGTCCATCCACGTCGGCGAGGTGATCGCCGAGGTGGCCGACGAGGAAGGCGCTGCAGTCGGCCTGCCGGTGCTGTGCCTGGTGGAAGCCACCCGCACCGTCGCCGACACCGACCGGCTGGAGCTGCTGGTCAACCACCCCGGCCTGGACGACGGCGGCCCGATCATCCCCATCTGACCGCCCCGCACCGTACACCTTCTGCAAGCTGCCGGTGTGTCCGAGTCGCGCTCCCGGTGGGAGATCAACCTGCGGTGGTGGGCCGGCCTCGACCGCCCCCGCGGACGGCAACGCCACGTGACGTGGACACCCCCGCCCAGCTGGGCGCCGTCGTCCAGTGGCCCGCACCCACCCCAACGTCACCCACCTGACCTACCGGCGGGGTGCGCGAGCTCGCGGGGGAGCCCCCGCCCGCCTGCCATGCCGGCCACGACTACGACGGCGGATCCGCCACCCCCAGCCCGCCGCTGGCTGCAGTGCAGCTGCGGCGGGCACCTGCTTGTACCGGGCATGGCTCCGGTCAGCCGGCCGATGCCGGCAGGCCCGGGGCGCGCATCTCCACCACGTGCGTTTCGCCGGTGTCGCCTGCCCGCCCGTACCACGGGGTGAAGGCGGCCAGCCCGGCCAGCAGCAACCCGGTCAGCGCCAGGGCGAGGACCATCATGATCTCGCGCCCGCCAGCCCGGCCCCCGTCGCGGTGCATGGCGACCTCCCCCTCAGCAAGAACCCCGGGGGCAAGAACCCCGGGGGCAAGAACCCCCGGGGGCAAGAACCCCA
>DASSGC010000220.1:0-19103 GCA_035693765.1 Acidimicrobiales bacterium | reverse complement strand
GCGTTGCCGGTCGGCCGAGCTGTGGAGCTGGTGCTTCCACGCCAAATCCCCACGCGTAGGCCGTGGCGAGCTCCCTATCCGCTCGGCCTCCTGCCGGTGGCCACCGGGGCGGGGATCCTGGCCCTCGCCAACAGCGACGGGACGGGCGATGGGTCGGGCCTGTCGGCGGGGCGTGGGGCTGTTCGGCATCGTCGCCACCCTCGGGCTCTTCGCCTACGAGCTGCACGGGATGAAGAAGGATGTAGAAGTGCGGCGCGCTGATCGACGCAGGCCGGCGGATCGAGCAGCGCGTGCGGCGTCAGGCGAGCTGGCGGGCGATGGTGCCGGTGTCGTAGTAGACGCGGGCGCCGACCAGCGCCTCGCCGTCGAAGCTGAAGATGATGGCGCTTCGGCAGCGGAACCGGCGGCCGGTGGCCTCGAAGTCGGGGCCGGACCCGAGGTGGGTGCCCGACATCCACACCTCGCACACCACGGCGTCGTCGCCGTGGTGGATCTCGATCACCTCGAACCGCAGGTCGGGGAAGTAGCGGCGGGTGACGGCGAAGTACTGGGCGACCTCGTCCGCGCCGTCGTACACCCGTTGGTTGCCGATGAGCTCGTAGCGCGGGTGGGCGAAGCACGCCAGCGACGTTGCCATGTCGTTGGCGTTCTGGGCGTCGAGCAGGCGGCGGAGCACCTGCTCGCGACGCTCGTGGAGTTTGGCGCCGATCGGCGTGACGGGAGCCACGACGGAGAGGCTACGCGCCGCGGACCGGGCCCGTGGTCGGTCGCGTGGCCCCGGGCAGGCACGGCGACGCCGGCGCGCTCGGGCCGCGCGGGGCGCGCGCCGGGCGCGGCGGCTCAGTCGAGCAGGTCGGGCTGGTCGGCGACGATCTTGTCGTAGAGCGGCTGGAAGCTGAACCATCCGGCGGCATCGGAGCCGACCTGGGTGCGGGTGAGCGCGGCGCACTCGTCGTCGATGGCGATGGGGTCGCCGGCCGCCTCGGCCAGGAGCTGCACGTGGCACGACCGCTCCATGGTGATGTACCACCAGGCCGCGGCGTCGACCGAGCCGCCGACGGTGAGCAGGCCGTGGTTGCGGAGGATGGCGGCCTTGTTGGGGCCGAGCGCGTGGGCGATGCGCTTGCCCTCCTCGACGTCGAGCACGACGCCCGTGTAGTCGTCGAAGACGGCGTGGTCGCCGTAGAAGGCGCAGGCGTCCTGGGTGAGCGGTGCCAGCGTCCTTCCCAGCGTGGAGAAGGCCCGGCCGTAGGGGGAGTGGGTGTGGGCTGCGGCCTTGACGTCGGGCCGGGCCGCGTGGATCTGGCTGTGGATGGCGAACGCCGCGGTGTTCACCGGCCAGTCGCCCTCGACCACCTTGCCGTCGTGGTCGACCAGGATGAGGTCGGAGGCGCGGATGAGGCCGAAGCTCAGGCCGAAGGGGTTGACCCAGAACAGGTCGGGGTGCTCGGGGTCGCGCCCGGTGAGGTGGCCGGCGACGCCCTCGTTGAACCCGAACCGGTCGAACAGCCGGAAGGCTGCCGCCATCCGCTGCTTCATGTGGGTGCGCTCCTCGTCGACCGACGAGAACTGCGGGAACTTGTGGGGCTTGCGGTCGGACATGGTGCGGCTCCCGGTGGACGTGGGCCTCAGTCTACGGCGGCCGCCGTGGCGGCCGCCGGGCCGGTGCGGGGCGCCAGCTCCTCCCACAGGAGCCGGATCGCGCGGTCGGGGTCGGCGGCCACGACGGCGCTGCGGTCGAGCTCGCAGGTCAGCCTCTCGCTCGTGTCGAACGCCGGCCAGGCGAGGTCGTCGTGGTCGGGGGCACCGGTGGCGGCGGCGGCCAGCCAGGCGGCCGAGGTGCGGGCGGCCAGGCGGTGGGCGTCGTCGTCGAGGCCGCCGAGGAGCATCTCCACCCCGCCGCGGTCGAGGTTGTCGAAGACGAACGGCACGTCGATGCCGTGGCAGGCGCCGAGGCTCCCGTCGAACGCGGTGGACGGGTACCCGAACCGGTACATCGACACCCGGGGCGCGTGCGGCGCCTGGGCCTCGGCCAGCCGGATGGCGGGCTGGCGGAACACGTGGTCGGTCATGACCGCGCACAGCAGGGCGTCGGGGTCGGCGGCGGGCCGGACGGTCCGGTAGGCGTCGAGCACGTCGCCGGCGCGGTCGGCACCGACCAGCCGGCCCACGCGCCGCCGGGCGTGGTCCTCCGTCAGGGCCCCGGCCACCCGGGACCGGAGGTGGAACATGGTCCACTCCTCGAGCGTGCTCCCGACCACGACGTGGACGCCGGCCGCGCCGCCCGCGGCGACGGCGTCGAGCGGCGGCCGGGGGATGACCGCGCCGTCGACGACGGGCTGGAACGGCAGGACGCCGATGCCGGGGCCACCCGAGCGGTCGCCGGTGGCGGCGCCGGCGTCGAGCGCCGTCTGGGCCCGGAGGATGGCGTCGACCGGCGCGGCGAGCAGGCCGTCGACGGCGGTGGGGGAGAGGTCGAGCGCGTCGAGCACCCGGGCGGTGACCCATTCGGCCACCTCGGGCTGGTGCACGTGGGCGCAGGCACCGCTCTGGGCGATGGCGCCGTGGAAGAGGCCCCGGGCCGCGGGCGTGCCCAGCAGCGTGCCGGTGCTCATGCCGCCGGCCGACTCGCCGAAGACGGTGACGTTGCCGGGATCGCCGCCGAACGCGGCGATGTGGTCGCGCACCCAGGCGAGGGCGGTGATCTGGTCGCGGATGCCGTTGGTGCCCGAGCCGGCCAGGGCGGGGTCGAGGTGGTCGAGGTGGAGGAACCCGAGGGCACCGAGCCGGTAGTTGAGGGTGACGACGACGACGTCGCCCCGGCGCACGAGGTTGGTGCCGTCGTACCAGACGACGTCGCCGGAGCCGGCGGCGAACCCGCCGCCGTGGATCCACACCATGACCGGGCGGGGGTCGGCGGCCTCCAGCGGCGCGAACACGTTGAGGTAGAGGCAGTCCTCGCTCGACGGTCGTGCCTGGGCGCCGAGCAGCGCCTCGGTCGGCGACGGGTTCTGCGGGGCGATGGGCCCGAACCGGTCGGCGTCGAGGATGCCGTCCCACGGCTCGGCGGGCACCGGCGCCCGGAAGCGCTCGGCGGTGGCGTAGGGGATGCCGCGGTACTGGCGCACGCCCCGCTTCTCGATGCCCCGGATGCGGCCGGACGGTGTGTCGACGATCACGCCGGCAGCCTACCGACCTTGACCGCCGGTCAGTCTGCGCCCGGGAGTGCGACCAGCCCGGGGCGGCATCGGGCACGTCCCGCTGCTCGACACCTGGCAGGGCTACTGATCGGCCACGCCGTCCCGGCCACCCGTCGATGCCGTCCCGGAAAGTGGTAGCCATGGAAACTGTTGCCATGTAAGCTAATCCCGTGCTCGATCTCGGCGGACCTCCCACGACCGGCTTCCTCGTGTGGCGCCTCGCCATGCGCTGGCGGTCGGCGGTCGACCGCGCGGTGGCGCCGCTCGGCCTCACCCATGCCCAGTACGCGCTGCTGGGCTCACTGTTCGGCGTGGCCCGGGCGGGGGAGCGGCCCACCCAGCGCCAGCTCGCCGACCACACCGGCCTCGACGCCATCTACGTCTCGAAGCTGGCACGCGCCCTGGAGGCGGGCGGGCTGGTCGAGCGGGTCACCGATCCCGACGACGCCCGTGCCGTGCGGCTCGGGCTCACCGCGCGGGGCACGGCCGTGGCCGCCGAGGCCGTCGACCTGGTGGCCCGCCTGCACGACGAGGTCACCGCCCCGCTCGGCGGCACCGGCAGCGAACGCACCCGCGCCTTCGCCGAAACCCTGCAGACCCTGTTGGCGGCGCCGCTGCCGACACCGACCACGACGGGAGACACCCCATGAGCCATCCGACGACGCCACCCACGCCGCTCTTCGGCCAGTACCTCGGTGCTGCCGCCGCCGCCAGCCGGGCGGCGATCGACAAGGTGCTCGCCGACGCCGGCACCACGTTCCCGCACTGGCTGGTGCTCAACGCGCTGGCGATCGGCGCCGCGGGCGTGGTGCTCGACGACGCCGCGGTCGACGACCACCTGGCGGCGGGCCTGGTCACCCGCACGCCGGAGGGGCTCGCCCTGACCGACGCGGGTGAGGCCCGCTACGCCGAGCTGCGCGCCGCCGTGCAGGGCCTCAGCGCGCAGCTTGTCGCCGGCACCCCGCCGGAGGACATGGAGACGGTCCGCCGGGTCCTCGCCACGCTGACCGAGCGCGCCCAGGCGCTGGTGGCGGCGGACGGCGCAGCGACATGACGTCGCCGGCGTGCCCGGACGCGACGGTCCCGTCCGGGCACGCCGGCCCGCACGCGGTGACCGTCAGGGGCAGGGCTCGGCCAGGACGTGGTTGCCCTGGGTGAACGTGCAGCCGTAGGCCGGCGCGGCGACTGCGCCACCGGAGCTTCGATCAGCCGGCCGGCGTGACCGGGGAGCGGGTGGGCGGCGTCGATGCCTCCGCCTCGGGCACCCGGTAGCCGTCCCGGGTGAGGAGCCGCACGGGGTCGCTCCCGTCCCACCCGGCGCAGGTCTGGGAGATCCTGCGAAGCTGGTCGAGGAAGCCCGAGGTGCGCTCCACGACCTCGGTGTAGAAGCCGAAGGCGGCGGCGGTGTCGACGTACGCGACGCGGAAGCTCCCGCTGAGGCTCTCGGCGACGACGTCGTACCCGAGTGCCTCGAAGTGCGCCTTCTTCCCGTCGTAGTCGCTTGTCACCGTCGCCATCTGGTGGAACCCGGACGTACCGCCGCGGCTCCACTCCCGGTAGATGCTCGGCGTGGCGCAGTGCTGCTGGATCAGCTCGATCTGGACGGGCCCGGACTGCGCGACGGCGATCTGGAGGCGGATCGTGCGCAGCTCGTCGTCGTAGGTCAACCGCTGGTCGGTGACCGGCAGGACGTGGAACGGCCCGACGCCGAACACCTGCGCCCAGGTCGCGGCTGCGGCGATGACGTCGGTGACGACGTGGCCGAGCTGGAAGAACCTGAACTCGCCCTCCGGCCACGGCTGCTCGAAGAGGGGATGGGCGGGTGGCGTCACCGGGCCGACCCCGGTCGGAGCAGGACCTCTTGGGCGACGCTGGCGACGAGCCGGCCCTCGGTGTCGTGGACCGCTCCGCGGGCGAGGCCGCGGTCGCCGACGAGCGCCACGGCCTCCTGGGTGTGGAGGTGCCAGTCGTCGAAGCGCACCGGGCGGTGGAACCAGATGGCGTGGTCGAGGCTGAGGCCGTTCGCGCGACCCGGCCCGAGCTCGTCGGGGTGCATGCGGAAGATCATGTCCATGAGGAAGAAGTCGGAGGCGTAGGCGAGGAGCGCGGCGTTGACGCCGTCGTCGTCTCCGACGCTCCGGGGGAGCCGCATCCAGTGTGACCGAGCGGTCGTCCCCGAGGCGCCGGTGAGGAACGACGGCGCCTCCGGCAGGCGGACGTCGACCGCGGGCGGCCGGTCGATCCAGTGCCTCGCGCCCGCAACCCCGCCGGCCCACTCCTGCAGGCGCGGCGTCTCCTCCGGGGACGCCACGTCGGGTCGCGGGCTCGCGATGTCCGGTTCGGGATGGTGACCGCCGAAGGACGCGATCGCCACGAGCAACGGCGCGCCCGCCGCCAGCACCGCGACCTGCCGCACGGCCAGGGAACGCCCGTCACGGAGCCGGGTGACCACGACCTCGACCGGCGCCCCGGGCGTGCCCGCCTCGACGAACGTGGCGTGCAGCGAGCGGATGCCCTTCACCTCGACCGTCGCCGAGGCGGCCGTCACGGCCTGGGCGAGGAGCTGGCCGCCGAAGACGCGCCCGAACGCCGTCGCCGTGTCCGTCACGAGCGCGAAGCGGTCCTCGCCGACGGCGCGCAGGTCGAGGGCGGACAGCAGATCCTCGAGGGAGTCGAGCATCGCGGCATCGAGTCCATCGTTCACACCCACGGTCATGTGGTTACTATGCCCCGGATGGCGACGTTTGATCAAAGATCCGGACTGTGCTGAGAGGCGAGAGGATCCTCATCACCGGCCCGGCCGGTCGGATCGCGCACGGCATCGCGGCGATGCTCGCCCCTGACAACGAGGTCTGGGGCATCGCCCGGTTCTCCGATCCCGCCGCGCGCGACGAGGTCGAGGCGCTCGGCGTGACGACGCGGGCGGTCGACCTGGGCGACGGCGACTTCGGCGACCTGCCGACCGACTTCACCTACGTGCTGCACATCGCCGCCGACTTCGGCGAGGACTACGAGCGAGGGCTGCGGGTCAACGCCGAGGGCACGGGTCTGCTGCTCGGGCACTGCCGGAAGGCGAAGGCCGCCCTCGTGATGTCGACGGTGACGGTGTACAAGCCGCACCCGGACCCCTGGCACCCCTTCCGGGAGGACGACCCGATCGGTGACGCCGGCCTGCCTGCGCCGAAGCCGTACTCCATCGTGAAGATCGCCGAGGAGGCGGTGGCGCGGTACTGCGCTCGTGCGTTCGACCTGCCGGTCACCATCGCCCGCATGGGCAGCGCGTACGGCGTCCGCGGCGGCCTCCCGCTGTGGCACCTGCACGCGATCGCCGAGGGCAAGCCCGTGGTGGCGCGCTGGGATCCGCTCCCGTACAGCCCGATCCACCACGACGACATCAACGCGCAGGTCGAGGCGCTGCTCGACGCCGCCTCCGTGCCGGCCACGATCGTGAACTGGGCCGGGGACGTGCCGGTCACCGTCCAGGAGTGGTCGACCCACTTCGCCGACCTGCTGGGCGTCCAGGCCGACCTGCGGGTCGAGGTGGTTCCGGGCGCATCGGTCGGGTCGGTCGGTGACCACACCAAACGGTCCTCGATCACGGGGCCGTGCCGGGTCGACTGGCGGGAGGGCTTCCGTGCCATGGCGGCCCGTCACTACCCGGATCGCGTCCGATGAGCCGCTACCCGTCGGCCGACCAGCTCCTCGGCGAGGCCGTGGCCGAGGCGGGCCACGACGACTTCGGCCCGGGCGACTTCCGCGAGGGCCTCGACGTGCTCCTCGACAGCCTCGAGCGCGACGGCGACCTCCACCCGGACACCGACGTGGCCGTGATCGGCGACCTCCGTCGCCGGCTCGTCAACCGCCTCGAGGTCGAGGCCTGGTACGTAGAGCACCCAGAGGTCGAGGACGTCGCCGTCCGCGGTCCGATCGACATCAACGGGTTGCCGCGCACGGGGACCACGGCCTTGGCCGACATGCTGTCGCTCGATCCGCAGTTCCGCTGCCTCCGCGGCTGGGAGCAGGCCAAGCCGGTGCCACCGCCTGTCTCCGGGGGCGAGGCGGAGGACCCACGCCGCCTGGCGTTCGTGCGGATGCGGGACGAGCGCTCCGCCGAGCACGAGGCCATGCACATCATGGAGGTCGACGCCACGATGGAGGACACCGAGGTCCTCGGCATGGCGTTCCACGGCCAGCAGATGACCCTGCCGGTCCCCGGCTACCGCGCCTGGTGGCGTCGAGCAGACCTGACCGAGACCTACCGGTACCACCGCCGGGTGGTGAAGCTGCTCGGTTCGCGGCGGCCACCGGAGCTGTGGCTGTTCAAGGCACCGCACCACAAGTTCCATCTCGAGGCCCTGGCCGCGGCGTATCCCGACGCCCGCTTCGTCATGACACACCGCGACCCGGCGAAGGTGGTGCCCTCGTACACGAGCCTGGTGTCGACGGTCTTCCCGGCGGCAGCGGGGGAACGCGACCTGCACGCGCTCGGCTGCGAGGTCAGCGAGCACCTGCGCGCGGGGATGGAACGCGCCATCGAGGAACGAGCACGCATCGGGGACGACCGGTTCCTCGACGTCCACCACCGCGAGCTCGTCGCCGACCCGAGGGGCACGATCCACTGCATCTACGAGTGGCTCGGCCTGGAGCTCACCGCCGCGGTCGAGGAGGCGATCGTCGCCTGGCAACAGGCCAACGCGATGGGGGCGAAGGGCACCCACCGCTACACCGCGGAGCAGTTCGGCCTGAGCGTCGGCCAGATCCGATCCGACTACGACTTCTACATCCGCCGCTTCGACGTGGCGCTGGAGGGCTGGACCCGATGAGCGCGCTCCCGACCTGGGACGACCAGATGGAGGCGCTCAAGGGCGTCGCCGACCACCTCCTCGCCACCTGGCGTCCCGGGGGTGCCACCGAGGCCGAGGTGCAGGACATGAACAAGCTGGCGCTGTCGATCCTGGCGTGCGGCTACCTCTGCAACGTCTACACCGACGCCCGCCGACCGGTCTTCATGCCGCTGTGGAACTTCGCCTGCAACCAGGGCGGGCCGAACCCCGACTACGTGTACCTGACCGCCGAGATCGACGGGTCGGGCGTGTACGAGCTCGTCGGCCACCGCGGCACCGTCCGCTTCGTCGAGATCACGCAGCAGGGCCCCGGGATGATGACGAGCCTGAAGAACACCGAGCGGCGCATGCGGTTCGAGGCCATCACCCACGACCTCGACGAGCTCACGATCGCCGAGGACGGCTCGTTCCGGGTGATCCTGAGCGTCGAGCGACCGGGGGGCCACGAGGGCGACTGGTGGCCGCTCAACCCCGAGGTCGGGAAGCTCCTCATGCGCAAGTGCGCGTGCGACTGGAACACCGAGATCGACGCCCAGGTGGCCATCAACCGGCTCGACGACCCCGGGGAGGACATGCAGCCGGCGGAGATCGCCCGGCGGTTCTCCCAGATGGGGGACTGGATCAAGGGCATGATCGATTTCGACATGGAGCTCGTCCGGTACTACCGGGAGCACCACGGCATCAACGTCCTGCTCAGGTCCCAGTGGATCCAGCAGGGCGGCGGCCTCGCCACGAAGCAGGCGTACTACGACGGGATCCACGAGATCGCCGACGACGAGGCGCTCATCGTCGAGTTCCCCGTGCCGGCCGAGTGCCTGTACTGGCAGATCCTCGTCGCCGACGACCGCTTCTCGACCGTCGACTGGGTCAACCGGCAGTCGAGCCTCAACGACTCGCAGGCCAGGATCGACTCGGACGGATGGTTCCGAGGCGTGGTGTCGAAGCAGGACCCCGGCGTGCACAACTGGCTCGACAAGGCCGACTGGCCCTGGGGCATCCTGCAGGCCCGCTTCTACCGCGCCGACGAGTACCCGGAGGCGACGGTGACGACGGTGCCGGTCGCCGACGTGCTCGACCACCTGCCCCCGGACACCCCGGTGCTCACCCCGGCGGAACGAGCGGCGCAGCTCCGGCACCGGCGGACCGGGGCGCAGTTGCGACGGATCTGGTAGGGGCTCCATGCGGATCGAAGATCAAGGAGGGAGCACACATGGGTGATGCTGCGCCCGGGGTCGTCGTCGTCGCCACGCCGCCGACGCCGCACGCGGACCTGGCCGAGGAGGTGATCGCCGCCGGGCGTCACGTGCTGGTGGAGAAGCCGTTCACGCCGACGGTCGGCGACGAGGGTGCCGCCGCCGACCTCGAAGGCGATGCGCTGGCGAACATCACGAGGTTCGAGCTCGGCCCGGCGACGACCCAGGCCCGGATCCTGCGGGCGCTGGTCACCGGCGCACCCCCGGAGGAGACGATGCCGCCGGCCACCTTCGTCGACGGGCTGGCCTTGGTCGGCCTGATGGACGCGATGCGACGCTCGTCGGCGGCGGGCGGCGCCGCCGTCACCGTCTCCCCGGACCGATGAGCCTCCTCGACATCACCGGCAGGGTGGCGATCGTCACCGGGGGCGGCACCGGCATCGGCGCGGCGACGGCGCTCACCCTCGCCCACCACGGTGCCGACGTCGTCATCGCCGCCCGGACCGCAGCCGACCTCGACCGCACCGCTGCCGTGGTGGAAGGGGAGTCGGGACGGCGCTGCCTGCCGGTCCCGACCGACGTCAAGGACGAGGCGCAGGTCGTCGAACTGGTGCGACGGACGGTCGCGGACCTGGGACGGGTCGACATCCTCGTGAACAACGCCGGCGGCACCAGGATGGGTCCGCTGCGGAGCCTTCCCACCAAGGCCTGGGACGCCAGCTTCGACCTGAACGTGCGCTCGGCGTACGTCGCCACGCGGGAGGTCGGGCAGCACTTCCTCGAGCAGCGTTCGGGCGCCATCGTGAACATCTCCTCCGACGCGGGTGTCTACGGTGTCCGGGGCGGCGCGCACTACGCGGCGTCCAAGGCGGCGCTCCAGATGTTCACCCGGGTGACGGCGGCCGAGTGGGGCCGGTACGGCATCCGGGCCAACTGCATCGGTGTCGGCGGGATCGCCTCGGAGCGGGCGTCGAACGCCTGGCAGGTCGCCGGCATCGACCCCGAGGCGATCGGTGCCGGGGCGATGCTCGGTCGCGTCGGGCGCCCAGACGAGGTGGCGGCGACCGTCCTGTTCCTCGCCAGCGACGCCGCGTCCTACGTCACCGGTCAGACGATCTCGGTCGACGGCGGCCACCAGATGGGGGGCATCGCCGAGACCTGAGCCGCGTCAGGCGGTGACGACCGGGAGCCGCTGCCACGCGGCGAACATCTCCTCGGTCGTCTGCGGTGCCACGAGACGATGGCGTTGGTGGTCACCGCCGACAGCGAGGCGACGGTGGCGTTCGCCGAGCGCCTCGCCGGCGCGGCGGCGATCATGGGCGCGACCTGGGTCAACACGGTGTTCGCGCCGAAGCTGACCCTCGACGTGGACGCCTTGCGGCGACCGCCGCTCTATGCCCGGTGACGGCAGCCTCGACCTCGACCGGTTCGCCACGACCTTGCTCGACCGCGGCTGGGAGGGAACCGTCAGCCTCGAGGTCCTCAACGAGGCTTGGGCGACCTTGCCGGTGGGCGAGGTCGTCGCCCGCGCCCACAGGTCCTCGACCCGGTACTGGCGGTGACAGCGTCCGAGGCGAGTCGACGGCCCCGCGCGGTGCTCGACATCGCAGGCGCGCTCCGCGAGGATGCGACGGCCATGGCCGCCCGACCGCTCCGACGTGTGAAGACGAGCGCCGCCGTCGTCGACTACCTGCTCGAGCAGATCTTCAGCGGCCAGCTCCGCTCAGGCGATCGCATCGACTTCGATGCCGTCGGTGCCGAGCTCGGCGTCAGCCGGTTGCCGGTGCGGGAGGCCCTCGTCGTCCTCGAGCGCGACGGGCTGATCGCGACCGTGCCCCACCGCGGCAGCTTCGTGGAGCCGTTCGACGCGGACTCGATCAGCGACGACTTCGAGATCCTCGGGCTCCTGAGCGGCGTGGCGGTCGCCCGGCTCGCGCGGCGCCGGGACCCCGAGGTGCTCGCACAGCTCGAGAGCCTGCTCGAGGACCTCCGGTCGTCGCGGACCATCGGGCGGGCCAGTGAGATCGTGCAGGAGATCGTGCGGGCACAGCACCGCGCCGGCGGGTCGCGGCGGCTGCGTGCCGAGCTGCGTTCCTACGCGGGCTTCCTGCCCTGGGCCTGGCAGTCGACACGCCGAACCCACAAGGACATCGTCCTCGCCCACACGAAGGTCATCGACGCGATCGTCGCGGGCGATCCCGAGGCAGCGGCGCGCCACCGCGTCGAGGACTTCCGGCGTGCCGGCGACGACGTCGTGAAGGACCTCGTGCGCCGGGGCGTCATCGAGCGTCCGAGCTGAGCGAGCGAGCAGCCGAATGGCGCCCTACGGGGCTGACCGTCTAGCCTTTGATCAAAGATCAGACTGCCCCGGGGGACCGATGAACGCAGAGACCCGCATGCTGATCGGCGGGAGGCTCGTCGACGCCGACTCGGGCGCGACCTTCTCGAACGTCAACCCCGCCACCGAGGAGGTCCTCGGTGAGGTCGCCGACGCGTCGCCCGCAGAGGTGCACCGCGCCATCGACGCGGCCCGCCGGTCCTTCGACGACACCGACTGGTCGACGAACCGCGAGCTGCGCAAGCGGTGCCTGCTACAGCTCCAGGACGCGCTCGAGTCCGAGCGCGAAGACCTGCGCGAGGAGCTGATCCGCGAGGTCGGCTGCCCCCGGTCGATGACCACCGGCCCGCAGCTCGACATCCCCCTCGCCCACGCCATCCGCTACCCGGTCGAGCTCATCGACACGTTCGCGTGGGAGACCGACCTCGGCGAGGTCGACGACCCGTTCAGCGGATGGACGGCACGACGGATCGTCAAGGAGGCCGCCGGCGTCGTCGGCGCCATCGTGCCGTGGAACGTGCCCTTCGAGGTGTCGATCAACAAGGTCGCCCAAGCCCTGGCCACCGGCAACACCGTCATCCTGAAGCCCGCGCCCGACACGCCGTTCAACGCCACCCGCCTCGGGCGCCTCGTCGCCGAGAAGACCGACATCCCGGCCGGTGTCCTCAACGTCGTCACCTCGTCCGACCACCTCGTCGGCGAGGAGCTCACGCTCTCCCCGAAGGTCGACCTGATCTCCTTCACCGGCTCGACCGCCGTCGGCCGCCGGATCATGGAGAAGGGCGCGGCAACCATGAAGCGCCTGTTCCTCGAGCTCGGCGGGAAGTCGGCGACCATCGTCCTCGACGACGCCGACTTCTCCCTCGCCCTCATGATGGGCATCGCGGCGTGCTCCCATGCCGGCCAGGGCTGCGCCATCCCCACCCGGATGCTCGTGCCCCGGTCGCGCTACGACGAGGCGATCGCCGTCCTGGAGGCGATCTACCAGGGCGTCCCCTACGGCGATCCCCAGCAGCCCGACGTGATGATGGGCCCGCTCATCTCCGAGAAGCAGCGCACCCGCGTGCTCGGCTACATCGAGAAGGGCGTCGAGGAGGGTGCCCGGCTCGTGCTGGGCGGCGGCCGACCGGCGCACCTGCCGAAGGGCTGGTTCGTGGAGCCCACGCTGTTCGCCGACGTCGACAACTCGATGACGATCGCTCGCGAGGAGATCTTCGGGCCGGTCCTCGCGGTCATCCCCTACGTGGACGAGGACGACGCCGTCCGCATCGCCAACGACAGCCCCTACGGCCTCTCGGGCGCTGTGTTCTCCGGCTCCCTCGACCGCGCGATGAGGATCGCCCTCCGGGTCCGTACCGGGACGCTGAGCGTGAACGGCGGCTCGTACTACGCCGCCGACGTGCCCTTCGGCGGCTTCAAGCACAGCGGCATCGGTCGGCAGAACGGCATCGCCGGGTTCGACCAGTACCTCGAGATCAAGTCCCTGGCGTGGACCACAGGAGAGCAGTGATGGCAGACACGGTGGCCCTCGAGCGCCTCATCGAGGTGTTCCGGGTGGAGCACCCCGCGGTCCGGTTCACCCGAGTCGTCGTCGGCGACTGCGGCGGGGGAGAAGGCCCCTCGCAGTCGGAGTTCCCCAAGGACTGGGACATGAGCTACGCCGGCGAGGTCATGCAGGTCTGGCAGCAGCGCGGGTACTTCACCGGGTCGCTGATGGCCATCGCCGACCTGCTCGACGGCATCGACTTCGTACTCGAGACCGGCGCGGCGATACCGTCAACCTCGCTGGTGCCGCCACAACCCCAGGAGCGCCCATGACCGCGGCCCGACGGTGGGAGCTGCGCACGACGGCCCCCGAGCTCGCCGAGCGCTACGTCGTCGCAGGGTGGTGGACCGATGACACCCTCGGCTCGATGGTCGCCGACGGCCTGGCGTCGGCGGGTGCCGTCGACGTCCGGGTGCACTCCGCCGTCCGCCCGTGGGCGGGCACCATCGGGAACGTCGACCGGGCCGCCCGGGCCCTCGCCGCTGCGCTGCAGGGCGACGGCGTCGGGCAGGGCGACGTCGTCGCCCTCCAGCTCCCGAACTGGGTCGAGGCCGCCATCACCTTCTGGGCTGCTGCGTACCTCGGCGCCACGGTCGTCCCCGTCGTCCACTTCTACGGACCGAAGGAGATCGGCTACATCCTCGACGTCACCGATCCGGCGGTCGTCGTCACGCCCGACCGGTTCGGGCCCACCGATCACCTCGCCATGTACGAGCACCTGCTCGCCGACCGACCGGGGGTGCGGTGGCTGGTCGCCGCCGCCGATCCCGGCGTCGCCCTCCCAACCCGGGCGCGACCGCTCACATCGCTGCTCGACGGCGAGCCGCTCGCTGCTCTGCAACCGGTCGACCCCGCCGCCCCCGCCCTCGTGGCGTTCACCTCGGGGACGACGTCGAACCCGAAGGGTGTCATCCACTCGCACCGGACGATCGGCTGCGAGACCCGGCAGCTCGAGGAGCGGATGCCGGGGGGCGGTCCGCCGCTCCTCGTCGGCGCACCGGTCGGTCACTTCATCGGGATGCTCAGCGCGTTCCTCGTCCCGCTGATCCGCGGCGAACCGATCCACATGGTCGACGCGTGGGACCCAGGGAACGTCCTCCGTCTCCTGAAGGAGCATGGTCTCGCCTTCGGCGGCGGCGCCACCTACTTCCTCACGAGCCTCCTCGACCACCCCGACTTCACCGAGGAGCACCTGGCGCACATGCCCACGGCCGGCCTCGGAGGCTCCGCCGTCCCCGCCGCCGTCACCCAACGGGCGACGAACCTCGGAATCACGGCCTTCCGGGCGTACGGCAGCACCGAGCACCCCTCGATCACCGGAGGTTCGGTCCACGACCCCGAGGCCAAGCGGTTGCACACCGACGGCAGGCCAGCACCGGGCGTCGAGATCCAACTCACCGAGGAAGGCGAGATCCTCAGCCGCGGCCCCGATCTCTGCGTCGGCTACACCGACCCGTCGCTCACGGCCCAGGCCTTCGACGCCGATGGCTGGTACCACACCGGCGACGTCGGCGTCCTCGACGACGACGGCTTCCTGAGCATCAGCGACCGGCTCTCCGACATCGTCATCCGCGGCGGCGAGAACATCAGCGCCCAGGAGATCGAGGAGCTCGTCCTGCGCGTGCCCGGCGTCGCCGAGGTCGCCGTCGTCGCCGCCCCCGATGAGCGCCTGGGCGAGCACGCCGCCGCCATCCTGCGGATCGTCGGCGAGTCGCCGGCGCCGTCACTCGACGACCTCCGGGCACACCTCGCCGGCGCTGGCCTCGCCAAACAGAAGTGGCCCGAGTCCCTGTACGTCGTGCCGGACTTCCCCCGCACCGCCTCGGGGAAGATCCAGAAGTTCAAGGTGCGCCAGCAGCTCCGCGACGGCGAGCTCGCATGACCGAGGCCACCACCGCGCCGTCTCGGGCCCGGACACACCTCCAGCGGCTGGAGGCCGAGAGCATCCACATCCTCCGCGAGGCCGTCGCCGAGGCGGAGCGGCCCGTGATGCTCTACTCGGTCGGCAAGGACAGCGCGGTGATGCTGCACCTCGCCCGCAAGGCGTTCTTCCCGTCCCCGCCGCCGTTCCCGCTGCTGCACGTCGACACGACCTGGAAGTTCCGGGACATGTACGCCTTCCGCGATCGGATGGCGGCCGAGGCCGGGATGGAGCTGCTGGTCCACCAGAACCCCGAGTGCCTACGGCTCGGGATCAACCCCTTCGACCACGGCTCGGCCACGCACACCGACATGTGGAAGACCGAGGGGCTCAAGCAGGCGCTCGATCAGCATCGCTGCGACCTCGCGTTCGGCGGCGCCCGCCGCGACGAGGAGAAGTCACGGGCCAAGGAGCGCGTCTTCTCGATCCGCTCGGCCCAGCACCGGTGGGACCCCAAGCGTCAACGGCCCGAGCTCTGGCGCGTCTACAACGCTCGGACGAACCCGGGGGAGTCGGTGCGGGTCTTCCCGCTGTCGAACTGGACCGAGCTCGACGTGTGGCAGTACATCCACCTCGAGCAGATCCCGATCGTGCCGCTCTACCTCGCCGCCGAGCGGCCGGTCGTCGAGCGGGACGGGACGTTGATCATGGTCGACGACGACCGGATGCCGCTCGAGCCGGGGGAGGTCCCCGAGACGCGCAGCGTCCGGTTCCGAACCCTCGGCTGCTACCCCCTCACCGGCGCCATCGAGAGCGCGGCCGACACGCTTCTCGCGATCGTGCAGGAGATGCTGCTGACGACGTCATCGGAGCGCCAGGGTCGGGTCATCGACCACGACTCCAGCGGCTCGATGGAGAAGAAGAAGCAAGAGGGGTACTTCTGATGGCGCACGCCACCGACCAGCTCCTCGAGACCGACATCGAGGCGTACCTCGAACGGCACCAGCACAAGTCGCTGCTGCGCTTCATCACCTGCGGGTCGGTGGACGACGGCAAGAGCACCTTGATCGGCCGGTTGCTCTACGAGTCGAAGCTCGTGTTCGAGGACCACCTCGCCGCCCTCGAGGCCGACTCGAGGAAGGTGGGCACCCAGGGCGGCGACCTCGACTTCGCCCTCCTCGTCGACGGCCTCGCCGCCGAACGCGAGCAGGGCATCACCATCGACGTCGCCTACCGCTTCTTCTCCACCGAGCACCGCAAGTTCATCGTCGCCGACACCCCCGGCCACGAGCAGTACACCCGCAACATGGCCACCGGAGCATCGACGGCCGACCTCGCCGTGATCCTCGTCGACGCCCGCCAGGGGATCCTCACGCAGACCCGCCGCCACAGCTACCTGGTCTCGCTCCTCGGGATCCGCCACGTCGTCCTCGCCGTCAACAAGCTCGACCTCGTCGGCTACGCCGAGGACGTCTTCGCGACGATCGAGGCCGACTACCGGCGCTTCGCCGCCGAGCTCGGCATCGACGAGGTCACCGCCGTCCCGCTCTCCGCGCTCAAGGGCGACAACATCACCGAGCTGAGCCCGAACACGCCGTGGTACCGCGGACCCACGCTCGTGCAGCACCTCGAGACCGTCGAGGTCGACGACGACACCGCGTCGGGGCCCTTCCGGTTCCTCGTGCAGTGGGTCAACCGCCCGAACCTCGACTTCCGCGGGTTCTCCGGCATCGTCGTCGGCGGCACCGTCCGCCCGGGCGACCGCGTCCGTGTCGCTCCCTCCGGCATCGAAACCACCGTCAGCCGCATCGTCACCTACGACAACGACCTTGACGAAGCCATCGCCGGCGACGCCGTCACCCTCTGCCTCGCCGACGAGGTCGACGTCAGCCGCGGTGACGTGCTCGCCGCCGCCACCGACCCGCCGCCGGTCGCGGACGGGTTCGAGGCCCACATCGTCTGGATGGGGGAGGAGGAGATGCTCCCCGGGCGGCGCTACCTCGTGAAGGCCGGCTCGACGACCGTAGGGGGGACCATCGACCACCCCAAGCACCAGGTCGACGTCAACACCCTCGAGCACCTCGCCGCCCCCACGCTCGGCCTGAACCAGATCGGCGTCTGCAACCTCTACCTGGACCGCCCGATCCCGTTCGACCCCTACCGGCAGAACCGCGACATGGGCGGGTTCGTCGTCATCGACCGGATGAGCAACTCGACGGTCGGGGCGGGACTCCTGCACTTCGCCCTCCGCCGGGCCGACAACGTCCACTGGCAGGACATCGAGGTCGATCGCACCGCACACGCCGCGCTCAAGGGCCAGCGACCGGCCGTCGTGTGGCTCACCGGCATCTCCGGGGCGGGGAAGTCGACGATCGCCAACCTCGTCGAGCGCAAGCTCCACGCCGCCGGCCGCCACACCTACCTCCTCGACGGCGACAACCTCCGGCACAGGCTCAACCGCGACCTGGGCTTCACCGTCGCCGACCGGGTCGAGAACGTCCGCCGCACCGCCGAGGTCGCCTCCCTCATGGCCGATGCCGGGCTCATCGTCCTCGTCTCCCTCATCTCCCCCTACCGCGCCGAACGCCAGATGGCCCGCGACGTGGCGGGTGACGCCGAGTTCGTCGAGGTGTTCGTCGACACCACCCTCGAAGCCGCCGAAGCCCGCGACCGCAAGGGCCTCTACGCCAAGGCCCGACGCGGCCAGCTCCCCAACTTCACCGGCATCGACGCGCCGTACGAACCGCCGGAGCGGCCCGACGTCCACATCCGAACGGCCGACCTCACGCCCGAGGAAGCAGCCGACCTCGTCATCCGGCACCTACACGAGGGACACTGAGCGCATGCAGATGGACGACATGATCCTGGTCAGCATCGACGACCACTACATCGAGCCGCCCGACATGTGGAAGCACGTCCCGGCGAAGTGGCGAGCCGACGTCCCCAAGGTCGTCCGGAACGCCGACGGCATCGACGAATGGGTGTTCCAAGGGGCGCGCACGTCGACCCCCTTCGGCATGGCGGCGACCGTCGGCTGGCCGAGCGACCAGTGGGGCTTCAACCCGGGCTCGTACACCGAGCTGCGGCCGGGGTGCTTCGACGTGCACGAACGGGTGCGGGACATGGACGCCAACGGCGTGCTGGCTTCGATGAACTTCCCCACCATGGCCGGGTGGAACGCCCGCACCTTCGCCGAGGGTGACGACAAGGAGCTCGGCCTCATCATGCTCCGCGGCTACAACGACTGGGTGCTCGACGAGTGGTGCGCGGCCTACCCGGGTCGGTTCATCCCGCTGTGCCTCGTGCCGATGTGGGACGTCGAGCTGGCGGTCGACGAGGTCCACCGCGTCGGCAAGAAGGGTTGCCGGTCGATCAGCTTCCTCGAGACCCCGCACGTCCAGGGCTACCAGAGCTTCCTCTCCGGCTACTGGGATCCGATGATGCAGGCCCTGTCCGAGGAGAACATGGTGCTGTCGCTGCACATCGGCGCCGGCTTCGACGTGATCAAGCGCCCGCCCGAGGCGCCCATCGACCACCTCATGGTGCTGGCCTGCCAGATCTCGGCGATCACCGCGCAGGACCTGTTGTTCGGGCCGACGCTGCGTCGCTTCCCCGACCTCAAGGTCGCGCTGTCCGAGGGCGGCATCGGCTGGATCCCCTTCTACTTCGACCGCATCGACCGCCACTACAGCAACCAGGCGTGGCTGCACCACGAGGACGACTTCGGTGGCAAGAAGCCGTCCGAGGTGTTCAGGGAGCACATCCTCGCCTGCTACATCACCGACCCGTCCGGCCTGGCGCTGCGCGACCGCATCGGCATCGACAACATCGCCTGGGAGTGCGACTACCCGCACACCGACACCACCTGGCCCACGTCGCCCGAGTTCGCCTGGGGCGAGCTGCAGGAGGCCGGCTGCTCCGACGAGGAGATCCACAAGATCACCTGGCAGAACGCCTGCCGCTTCTTCGACTGGGACCCATTGGCCCACACGCCTCGCGAGCAGGCCACGGTCGGCGCCCTGCGCGCCCGCGCCACGGACGTCGACGTGACCCGCATGTCCAAGGAGGAGTGGAAGGTGCGCAACGAGGCGGCGGGCATCGGGGTCTTCTGACCCCGGGTC